>CAYOHO010000120.1:0-6385 GCA_964403755.1 uncultured Oscillospiraceae bacterium | reverse complement strand
GCATAATTGGCGTAGCTGATCTCATAGTCCGACAGCAGGAGCTTTCGGCTGCGGTTGTCCTTCAGGAAGGCGGCTGACTCCGCTTCGGACATGTTGAGGAAACGGACGGAGATGCCGGTCTTGGACAGGGCCAGCTGATAGTCGCCATCGGTGTAGCGGACGCCGAGGTCAGCCGGCGGCGCCAGCGAAATCGTGTAGAAGGCATAGGCCAGGGTTGCGAGGATCGCTGCCAGCAGAGCCCAGATGACATAGGTGGACGGCCGGAACCGTGCCCGGATGCGGGCTTTTGGCTTTCTGCCAGCTTCAGTCCGGCCAGCGGTTTCCATCTGGCCTTCATGATCCATCCGGCTGCCGGTTTCCGCCCGGCTGACTGCCTGATCGGACGAAAGCCCGGCAGCTCCGGCACTTCCAGGCAGGACAGCAGCTCCCGCCAGGGCCGCTGTTCCAGGCAGGGCAGATGCTCCAGGCAGGGCAGATGCTCCGGGCAGGACGGGTGTTCCGGGCAGCACAGCAGCGGCGGCAATCAGGATCGGCTGGCCGCATCGCGTACAGAATTCACGATGGTCATCCAGTTTCTGGGAACAGTATCGGCAGTTCATGGCAGTCACTTCCTCGGCCAGTCTGCTTGTTCCAGTGTACCATGGGCGGGGCGATTTGCGCCATGCCAGGCCTCGCAGTCGGCGCCATACAGGCGGCACCATACGGACGGCGCCTGTGGTATACTGCCATCTGCCGGCACTTCCGGCAGCCAGGGAGGCAAGGTACCGTCATGAACAGCCAAAAGTCCGGGAAAGCCGGCATCCGGGGAAGCGAACATCTGGCCGAGGCCATGCTGCTGCTGGCGGCGCTCATCTGGGGCTCCGGCTTCTTCATGACCAAGCTGGCCCTGATGTCCGGCATGACACCCGCCCTGGTCATGGCCCTGCGCTTCTCCGGGGCCGCCCTCATCTTCGGCATGCTCTTCCGGCGGGAAATCCGCTCGATGAGCCGCACGGACTGGCTGGTCGGCAGCGGCGTCGGCGCCCTGCTCTTCTCGGGCTTCATGACCCAGACGATCGGCCTGCGCTTCACAACCCCCTCGCGCAACGCCTTCCTGACGGCAACCTATGTCGTCATGGTGCCCCTCTTCTCCGCCCTGCTCCTGAGGCGCCGGCCGCAGCGCCGCATATTCGGCGGCGCCATCCTCTGCTTCGCCGGTGTCGCCATCCTGACGGCCGGCGGACCGGACCTGCGCGGCGGCAGCCTGGCCGGCGACCTGCTGACCCTGGCCTGCGCCATCTTCTATGCCATCCACCTCATCGCGCTTGAGGCCGGCATCCAGCGCGTCAGCGTACCCCGCCTGATCTTCCTCCAGATGCTGACAGCTGCCGTGCTGTCGCTGCTGGCCCTGCCGTTCGACTGGGCCCCCCTGCAGGGCGTCGACTGGCGGCAAGGCGGTCCGGCGGTCCTCTACCTCCTGCTGTTCAGCTCCAGCCTGGCCTATTTCCTCCAGACCACTGCCCAGCGGCGGACATCGGCCGCCAAGACCGCCATCCTGCTGTCGCTCGAGGCCCTGTTCGGCAGCAGCTTCTCGGTCATCTTCGGCTTCGAGCCCTTTTCGCTCCGGCTGCTGGCCGGCGGTTGCGTCATCTTTGCCTCGATCCTGCTGGTGGAGTGGCCGGCGCGCCCCGATAGCCTGCCCTGAAAGTCCTCGTCGGCGCCGCCCGGCCAGGCCTCGATTGCGCGCATGCCCGGGTGGTGCTATGATGAAATCGGCAACATTGCCGGACGTTTCAGGCCTGCAGACGCAAACCCCGCAGGGGCAAGCAATTGGAGGTGCATGGAAATGGCTGAGAATTTCGTGAAGAAGACACTTGATTTCGGACTGGGCCTGGCCCTTTTCTCGAAGGAAAAGATCGAGGCCATGGTCGAGGACATGGTCAACCGTGGTGAGGTCGCCCGCAAGGACGCCCGCAAGCTGGCCGACGACCTCGTCGAGAAGGGCGTTGAAGGCCGCGAGGAGATCCGTCGCCTCATTTCGGATGAAGTCCACAAGACGCTGTCGCACCTTGGGTTGACCAATGAGGCCGCCCGCCGGGAAGAGATCGCCCGCATCGTGCATGAGCAGGTTGAAGCCGAGCTCGCCGCCCGCGAGACCAAGGAGAAGCCCCTGGACTGACCGGGGGCATCCATGGCCTCCGTTACCCGCCCCCATCTGCATCGATATCGCCAGATCGTGACCGTCCTGGCCACAAACGGGTTCGGCCTGCTGCTGCAGCAGGCCGGCATTTTTCGCGCCCTGCGCATGCGCCCGCATGCCGCAGCGCGGACCGGGCCGACCGATACCGCCGGGAAGCGCCGTGAGCGCCTGACGGCCGGCGTGCGCCTGCGCCGGGTCTGTGAAACCCTCGGACCGACCTTCGTCAAGATCGGCCAGCTGCTCAGCACCCGCCCCGACCTGCTCCCGTCCGATGTCATCTTCGAGCTCGAGAAGCTGCAGCAGTCGGTCAGCCCGATTTCCTGGAGCGAGATCGAGACAGTCCTGGCATCATCATTCGGGAAGCCGGCCGACGCCATCTTTGCCAGCATTGAGCATGAGCCGCTGGCCTCGGCCTCCATTTCGCAGGTCCATGCCGCCACACTGTCCTCAGGCGAACCGGTTGCCGTCAAGATTCAGCGGCCCGGCATCGAGGAAAGCATCCACATCGACCTCGACATCCTGCGCGACATCGCCGGACTGCTCGACAAGCACACGCACCTGGGCGAAAGCTACGATTTCACCAGCATGGTGGCGGAGCTGGAGACAGCCCTGATCAACGAGCTCGATTTCATCCGCGAAGGCGAGAACGCCGACCGGTTCCGCAAGAATGCCGAAGCCGAGCCCGGCGTCCATTTCCCGGTGATCCACTGGGTCTACACCACACGCTGTGTCCTGACCATGGAGCGCATCGATGGCATCGGCATCGCCAAGGCCGGCCGCCTGGCCGAACTGGGCATGGACCGCCGCGAACTGGGCCTGCGGCTCTGCCGGACGATGATCAACCAGATGCTGCGCGATGGCTTCTTTCATGCCGACCCGCACCCGGGCAACCTGCTGATCACGCCCGATGGCACGCTCAACTTCATCGACCTCGGGCAGGTTGGCCGCCTGACCCCGTCGCGCAAGCGCATCCTGACCGACATGTTCGTCGGCATGGCAAGCAACGATGGCGGCAAGGTGGTCGAGGCGATCGTCGGGCTTGAGACCATGAAGCAGCGCTCGATGCTGCACCGTTTCCGCCACGACGTCGATACGCTGCTCGAGCACTACCTGGAGCTGCCGATCGAGGAGATCAAGGTCGGCGACCTACTGTTCGAGATCTTCGAGCTGGCCCGACGCTACCATGTGCGCATCCCCGGCGAGTTCGCGCTGATCGCCAAGGCGCTGGTCACCCTGCAGGGCATCATTGACGTGCTCGATCCCTCGCTCGACCTGCTGACGATCATGAAGCCGATGGCGCGCCGCCTGCTGCGCGACTCGTTTGATCCGTCGGAATATGCGCATCGCCTCGCACGCACCGTCTCGGCCTATGACCGCCTGCTCAGCGAAGCGCCTGCCAGCGCACTCAATTTCCTGCGCAAGCTCGAGGACGACGACTACACGATCTACCTCGACCTGAAGAACCGCAAGGCGCTGCACCACCAGGTCAACCAGATCTTCAACCGCCTGTCGTTCGCCGTCATCCTGCTGGCCGTCAGCATCGTCCTCGCCGGCATCATCGTCGGCTCGAGCATCATGGCCAACAATGACGCTGCCTCCCTCCTGCTCAACGCCTTCGTGCTGAGGGCGGCCCTCGTCCTCTCGTTCCTGATCTTCGCCGGGCTGATTATCTCGATGATCCGCGGACGGCGGATGAAATAGGCATCAGACGGTCCGGGCCGGTACCGCCCCGGGTGCCGCCGGCCCGGATGACGGACCTCGCGGCCCCCGGCCGCGCCAAGGAAAGCCGATCCGGAATTGCCAATCGTTCGGGCAATCCCTATAATGAACATGACCGTCCGGCCGAAACAGAACCCTGCCGGCTTCGCCGCCGTGAGCCGGCGCGCCGGTCCGCCCGGACCAAACAAGCGAGATGGGGAGATTCATATGGCGATACTCGTTCTTGAAGCAAGCACTTCGGCAGCCAAGGCCATGGTCTACGAGCCTCAAAAGGGCGTCCTCGACATGATCACCCGGATGTATCCGGAATCGGTCAGCGATGGCTCGACCATCGAGGCCGAGGGCATGCTGGCGATGATCTTTGATATCGGACGCGAAGTTGCAGCCGGCCATGACATCGACGTCGTCACCTTGAACTGCACCTGGCACAGCCTGCTGATCACCGACAGCCAGTTGCGCCCGAAGACCCGCATCCTCACCTGGGCCTGGCGTGATGCCTCGGCCATTGCCCTGCCGATCCGCGCCGACGAGGAGCTGACCCGCACCCTCTACTACGAGACCGGCTGCATGCCGCATGCCATCTATCCCCTCTACAAGCTGATGCTGCTCCAGAAGCAGGGCCGGATCGGCCCGAGCGACCGGGTCATCGACCAGGGCAGCTTCCTCTATCACCGCCTCACCGGCGAATTGACGGCCAGCGCCAGCCTCGTCTCCGGCACAGCCCTGCTGAACACGCACACGCTCGACTGGAACCCGCGCACCGTCGAGATGGCCGGCATCAAGACCAGCCAGTTGCCGGCGATCGGCAGCTACCGCAAGGGCAGCAGCTATGCGACGCTCCTGCCCGAGGCCGCCAGCCTGCTCGGCGTTCGGCCCGGCATCCCGGTCGGACTCCCCTACCCCGACGGCGCCATGAACCAGGTTGGCGCCGGCGCCCTCAAGCCAGGCATCATGACGCTTTCGGTCGGCACCAGCGGTGCCCTGCGCGTCACCTCCGACAAGCCCATCCTGCCGCAAAAGCCCGGCACCTGGTGCTACTACGCACCGGACCGCTACATCTGCGGTGCTGCCACAAACGGCGCCACCAACTGCGTCGACTGGTTCAAGGTCACCTTCGCACCTGACATGGGCTACAAGGAAATGGACCAGATGGTGCTGCGCGCCGAAATGGACCGCCTGCCTACCTTCCTGCCCTTCCTCTACGGCGAGCGCTGCCCGGGCTGGAGCGACAGCCGCCGCGGCGGCTTCGCCGGCCTCCTGGCGACCCACCGCCTGCCTGAGCTCTACACGGCCCTGCTCGAAGGCATCCTGTTCAACCTCTACCAGTGCTATGAACTGCTCTGCACCGCCACCGAGGCGCCGCACGAAATCCGCATCTCCGGCGGCATCAACAATTCCCGCATCTGGTCGCAGATGGCGGCCGACCTGTGGAACCAGCCGCTGCGCGTTGCCAAGTCAAGCCAGGCCTCGATGCTCGGCGGCGCAGCCATGGGCATGGCCGCGCTCGGCCTGATCGCCAGCCCTGATGATTTCGAAGGCGACCGCGGCACCCCTTCCGAACCGAATCCGGAGAACACCGAACAAATCCGCGCCCGCTACCAGCAGTACCTCGAGTACTACCAGAAGGGCTGACGAAACAGTTGACGGTCATTCGCTCAGAAAAAAATTTGACGGTCATTCACTCAGAAAAAACAGTAGACGATCATTCACTCAGACAAGAGGCTCGAACTGCCCGCAGCAGTTCGAGCCTCAACTCGTTCGGTGACCGTCAACTGTTTTTTCTAAAAGGCAACAGGGCCGGCGTCCTTTTTCGACAAGGTGCAGTCTGAGGATCCGCTCAGGCGACTGCCCGGCGCGGCTCCAGCAGAATACGGTCAGGCCAGGGCGGCGCTGACGCCGGCGGAACCGGGGATGCCGACGCTGCTGGCAACTTCCGGGTCAGTCCGGGAATCTTCCGGCGCAGACACGCCGATCTCGAACTGGCTGCGGTAGAGCTCGCTGTAGAAGCCGCCGGCGGCAAGCAGGTCTGTGTGCGTGCCCTGCTCGACAATGTCGCCGTCGCGCATGACCAGGATGAGGTCAGCGTCGCGGATGGTCGAGAGCCGGTGGGCGATGATGAAGCTGGTGCGACCGCGCATCAGGCGGGCCATGGCTTTCTGGATCAGGACCTCGGTGCGGGTGTCGACCGAGCTGGTCGCCTCGTCGAGGATCAGGATCTTCGGATCGGCAAGAATCGCGCGGGCGATTGTCAGCAGCTGCTTCTGCCCCTGTGAGATGTTGCTGGCTTCCTCGTTCAGTTCCAGGTCATAGCCGTTGGGGAGCGTATGGATGAAATGGTCGGCGTAGGCGGCGCGGGCGGCCTCGCGCACGGCCTCGTCAGTCGCGTCGAGTCGGCCGTAGCGGATGTTTTCACGCAGGGACCCGTTGAACAGCCAGGTATCCTGCAGGACCATCCCGAACAGACCGCGAAGGTCGCCGCGGCTGAAC
>CAYOHO010000119.1:0-6427 GCA_964403755.1 uncultured Oscillospiraceae bacterium | reverse complement strand
GCTCGGCTCGGACACGGGCGGCTCGGTCCGCCAGCCGGCCGCCTACTGCGGCGTGACCGGCTTCAAGCCGACCTACGGCCGCGTCTCGCGCTACGGGCTGGTTGCCTTTGCCTCGTCGCTCGACCAGATCGGGCCGATCGCCCGCGATGCCCTGAGCTGCGCCGCCGTCCTGGCCGCCATGGCCGGGCCGGACGGCATGGACAGCACAGCCCTGCCGGCTCTGCCGGCTTACGACGGCCTGCTCGGCGCTGTCGGCGCCTTCAGCCTGCGCGGCCTGCGCATCGGCCTGCCGGACGAGCTGTTCGGCGCCGGGATCGACCCGGCTGTCCGGGTGGCCCTGATGGCGGCGGCCCGCCAGTTCGAGGCCGCCGGTGCCGTCGTTGCGCCGATGCATCTTGCCGGGACGGAGCTGGCGGTGCCGGCCTACTATGTTGTCGCCTGCGCCGAGGCTGCCTCCAACCTGTCCCGCTATGACGGTGTCAAGTACGGCTACCGGCCGGAGGGCGCCGCCGACCTGGCGGATCTTTATGAGCGCAGCCGCAGCGAGGGCTTCGGCACGGAGGTGCGCCGCCGGCTTCTGGTGGGGAACTTTGTGCTTTCCTCGGGCTTCTTCGACGCCTACTACCGGCGAGCCGTGCGGGCGCGCGAGCGCATCGCCGCCGCCTTCGCCGATGCCTTCAGCCAGCATGACCTGCTGCTCTGCCCGGTCACGCCCGACACGGCACCGCTGGCCGGCGCGTCGGCCGGCGACCCGCTGTCGCTCTACCTCAAGGACCTCTATACGGTCATGCCGAACCTGGCCGGCCTGCCGGCCATCAGCCTGCCCTGCGGCCAGGACGCGTCCGGCCTGCCGGTCGGCCTGCAGCTGATCGGCCGCCACGGCGCCGACCTGCAGGTGCTGGGTGCGGCCCATGCCTTCCAGCGCGAGACGGTCTTCCACAGGGCCGCTGCGCTTCCGAAGGCCTCGGGCGCCCGGACTGCCGCCGCCGACACGGGAAAGGAGTGACCACCATGGCAAAAACCGCCTATGAAACCGTCATCGGGCTTGAGGTCCATGTCGAGCTGGCCACCCGGAGCAAGATCTTCTGCGGCTGTCCGACCCGCTTCGGCGCCGCGCCGAACACGCAGGTCTGTCCTGTGTGCTCAGGGCTGCCGGGTGCGCTGCCCTTCCTGAACCGGCAGGCGCTCGAGCTCGGCCTGCGGGCCGCCCTGGCCCTCGACTGCCAGATCACGCCGGTCACCCGCTTTGACCGGAAGCACTACTTCTATCCTGACCTGCCGAAGGCCTACCAGATTTCGCAGCTGTACGCACCACTCGCGACCTGCGGAGCAGTCCGGGTCGAGCTGCCCGGCGGCAGCGGCGAACCGGAGGAGAAGACAGTCCGCATCCATGAGATCCATCTGGAGGAGGACGCGGGCAAGCTGATCCACGATCCCTGGACCGACATGACGCTGATCGACTTCAACCGCTGCGGGGTGCCGCTCATCGAGATCGTCAGCGAGCCCGACCTGCGGAGCGCCGAGGAGGCTGTCGCCTACATCGAGGCCCTGGCCGGCATCCTGCAGTATGCCGGCGTCTCCGACTGCCGGATGGAGGAGGGCTCGATCCGGGCCGACATCAACCTGTCGGTGCGCCCGGCCGGAAGCCTGACGCTTGGAACCCGGACCGAGATGAAGAACATGAATTCGCTGAAGGCCATCGCCCGGGCCATCGTCAGCGAGTCGGCGCGCCAGTGCGAGCTGCTCGAGTCGGGCAAGCCGGTGGTGCAGGAGACACGGCGCTGGGACGACAGCAAGGGCCGGAGCCTGGCGATGCGTTCCAAGGAGAATGCGCCCGACTACCAGTACTTCCCGGATCCGGACCTGCCGCCTGTCACCATCACCGCAGCCGAGACGGCTGCCGTGCGCTCGGCCCTGCCGGAGCTGCCGGCCCAGCGTCGGGCCCGCTTCATCCGCGACTTCGGCCTGTCGGCCGGCGACGCCGCCCTGCTCGTGGCATCGCCACGCCTGTCCGTCTGGTTCGAGGCGGTCGGCGCCGCCTGCGGCAGCCCGGCCGAAGCCGCGAACTGGATCCTGACCGACGTCTTCAAGTGGTTCAACTTCACTGGCCATACAGCCGATGACCTGACGGCGCCGCCGGCGCTGCTGGCCCGCCTGATCGTGTTGGCCGGGGAGGGCAAGATCACCCGCGAAACCGCCCGCCGCCAGCTCCCGCGCCTGCTCGAGGAGCAGGCCGATCCCGACGCGCTGATCGAACGCGAGGGGCTGGCAAGTGTCAGTGACGCGCGCATTGTCGCC
The DNA here is from genome assembly GCA_964403755.1 of uncultured Oscillospiraceae bacterium. GTDB lineage: Bacteria > Bacillota > Clostridia > Saccharofermentanales > UBA5734 > JAXGXQ01. The sequence goes on along the minus strand of CAYOHO010000119.1, from coordinate 4,129 downwards.
GACGCGGTTGCCGCCGTGCTGGCGGCCGAGCCGAAGGCGGTTGCCGAGTACCTGTCCGGTAGCGAAAAGGTCTTCTCCTACCTCACCGGCCAGGTCATGCGCGCCCTCCGGGGCAAGGCGCCGGCACCGATCGTGCGCCAGTGCCTCGAGGAGCAGCTCGCCCGGCTGGCCGGCTGAGCAGCGGGCCAATCCCCCTGGCCGGCTGGCGGAAGTCGTAAGGATTTTCTGCTGCTGCCAGACCAGGGGGATGCTGTCCGCTGCCCGCTGAAAGGCCAGTACGGCGGACGCCTGCCGGAAACCGGCCAACCCTGCTGATAAAGCATTTCGCACCTGTGACATGAAGTTGTCACTTTTTATTTACTCATCCTTCATGTATAATGCGATTAGCATTCGTCTCCCGGTGGACCGCGTTTTCCGCCCCGGCTCAGTCGCCCGTCAGCCATGGAGGAATCAGCGAAGCATGAAACGAAGATCCGGCAGCCTTGCCGATCAGGATCCGATTGTCCGTCCAGTCAGGTTGAACGCGAGCCGCAGCCGCCGGCCCGGTGGCCGACTTTCCGGCGCCGCCCGCTTCCTTGGCCTTTTCAGCCAGATTTCGCCCGCATCGTTCCAGCGTCTGCCCGTCCGTCTCTGGCCGGTCGCCCTGATGCTGGTTTTCCTGCTTGGAACAGCCGGAACGGCTGTTGCTACCGGGCGCACCCCCTTTGCCATCAACCCGTCCGCCACCTCTGCCAGCCCGTCCGCCACCAGCGAGTCCCGGACACTGGCTGCCTTTGGCGCCGACAGCGGCGAGATCGACACCACCAACCTGATCTACCGCGGCCAGCCCGAAGTCGATGCTGCCAATCTGGCCGCCGGCCCATCCGCCGAGTCCGAGATTGACGTCGGCCCCGGCGCGACAACTGCCCAGCCATCGGAACCCGCCCCGACCGGAACTGCTGCCCCGGCTGAAACCGCCGCTCCGACGGATGCTGCCCAGACCGGTGCCGCTGCGCCCGATCAGGCGGCAGCTCCGGTGGCGCCGACGTTTGACAGCAACGGTGTCATCCGCGAACTGCTGCCGGCAGAACAGTTCAAGCCCGACAACAGCAGGGTCTATGTCCGCGTCAACCTGACCCGTGTGCGGCGCGAGCCCATCTCGACGTCCGCCGCCATCGCGAGCCTCACCCAGGGCGATACGGCGACCCGGACCGGCATCGGCTCGTCCTGGTCCGCCATCCGGCTGGCCGACGGACAGAACGGCTATGTCCTGTCCGAATTCCTGAGCACGGAAGCCGTTGCCAAGCCGACACCCTCGCCGACGCCGAAGCCGACACCGACGCCAACCCCGAAGCCGACGCCGAAGCCAACGCCCAAGCCGACGGCCGCTCCAACCGCCAAGCCGACCGCCGCCCCAACCCCGAAGCCGACGACGGCGCCGGCCGCTTCTGCCATGACGGCTGCCAAGCAGGCCGAGATCGTCGCGCTGGCCAAGTCCGCCCTCGGCGTTCCCTATGTCTACTCCGGCGCCAGCATGAGCGGTTTCGACTGCTCCGGCTTCACGCTCTGGATCTACCAGAAGTCCTTCGGCATCACGCTGCCGCACAAGGCCCAGGACCAGTACACAAGCTCCGGCTTCCGGGTCAGCGCCTCGCAGATCCGGGTCGGCGACATCATCTGCTTCGACTGGAGCTCGCCGCGCGGCGCCTGCGACCATGTCGGCTTGTATATCGGCGGCGGGCAGTACATCCACGCCTCCAGTTCCGCCGGCGAGGTCAGGCAGTCAACCGTTGACTTCAGCCGCAACCCGATCCTGGCGATCAAGCGCATCATTCCCTGACACGGGCTGCCTCTGCAACCCGGGCTTCGACGCCTCATTTGGCTGATCCGGTCCCGGCTTCTGCTGATCGAGCCCCATGACTTGCCCCTACAAGCCCCATGACTGCCCCTGACCATCACAGCCAGCTGATGAAGTCCAATGCAATTTTCTTGAATCTTGGGCAATAGCTTGATTCAGGCGTGACAATTGGCCTGGTTTCAGTGCATAATGGCTATGTCAGGAAAGAAGCGCCAGCCTCAGCCAAACCGTCACCAGCCACTGCCCATCACCTTCTGCCAAGCCCGCGGCCTGAGCCACCGCAGCCGCAGACAGCCTGGAAACAGGCCGTCCCGGACTGGAACGGCTGTTGATCCCAGCAACCTGCACAGAAATCTGCTTTGTGCAATCTAGAAAATTTGATTGACATAATATGTGCATGATGTATAATGCGGTTAACGATAAGAGATAGGGATTAGCCCTTCAGGAGAAGGGCAGAAAAGAAAGAAGGTAGTAACAATGAAGGTCTTCAATGTCGACGTCGAAGAGTTCGCCAGAATGATCCAGCAGTGCAAGGGCCAGGTCGTGATCATCACGGAAGACGGTGACCGTCTCGTCACCAACAGCATGCTTTCCGCGCTGGTCGGCTACTCCAACATCCTCAAGGTCGCCTCCATGAAGGAGATCGAGTTCGAGTGCGAGCTCCCCGAAGACCGCGTCCGCGTCCTCGACTTCATGATGCGTCATCGCGGCTCCGAGTCCTGATCGGCCCATCCGAGCCAGACCCTGAACCGGACCGGACTGGTTCCGGAACAGGTACCAACCGCAATTGCGAAAGCCTGTGCAGCCACTGCTGCACAGGCTTTTTTCTCTTGATCGATGATTTGCGGAACGCACCTGAGCCCGGACCGCTGACCGGCTCGGCCGCATTCCTTGTCTGGCCGCGGCTCCATATGCTATGATTCAACAATGATTTACGCAGAAATGCTCCTGCTGGCCCTTTCCCTGTCCATGGACGCCCTGGCGGTCGCGATCACGATCGGCATCTGCCGGGAAGGCGTCCATCTCCGGCACGCCCTCAAGGTCGCGCTCTTCTTCGGCGGCTTCCAGGCCCTCATGCCGGCTGCTGGCTATCTGGCCGGCGTCAGCGTTGCCGGACTGATTGCCCCGGTCGACCACTGGGTTGCCTTTGGCCTGCTTGCCTTCATCGGCGGCCGCATGCTTTATGAGGCGCTGCATGAGAAGGCGGTGGATGGCGAAGATGTCTGCCCGCCCGAGGACCCGGTCGGTACGCGCTCCCTGCTGCTCATGGCTGTCGCCACATCGATCGATGCGCTGGCGGCCGGGATCAGCCTGGCCCTGGGGCAGCTGCCTGTCCTGGGAACCATCGCCGCCATTGGCGTGACCACGGCCGCCCTGTCGGCTGCCGGCGTCCTGCTGGGCCGGCGCCTCGGCTTCCTCTTCCAGCGCTATGCCTGTGTGGCCGGCGGCGCCATCCTGATCCTGCTCGGCGGCAAGATCGTGCTGGAGCACCTGCTGGCCTGAACCGCGCAGATGCCCCGCAGGCCCGCGGCTCCTGCGCTTCGGGTTGTGGGCAGGTCCGGGTCATGGTATTATTATAAGGTCATACCCCGATGCTGCCGAACGCGCGTGCGGCTGAATCCATGCATCGGCTGCCCGCCCACGCAGCGGACCGGTCTGACAAAGGAGACCCAAAGCTGTGGAAGATAGCAGTGCTATCCATTTGATTCTTGCGGCGGTTCCGTCGACAAGTGCCGCCTCGTTCCTCATCGACATCCTGATCGTTACCGTCCTGATCCTGATCAATGCCTTCTTTGCTGCCTCCGAAATGTCGATCATCTCGCTCAATGACACGAAGGTCCGCAAGATGGCCGAGGAAGGCGACGTGACCGCCCAGCGAATCCAGAAGCTGACCAGCGAGCCCAGCGGGTTCCTGGCCACCATCCAGGTCGGCGTCACGCTGGCCGGGTTCCTCTCGTCCGCCTTTGCCGCCGACCGCTTTGTTGCCCGGCTTTACATCCTGCTCAACTGGCAGTCGGAAAGCCTGCACACACTGCTGATCGTGCTGGTTACGCTGGTGATGTCCTATTTCTCGCTGGTCCTCGGCGAGCTGGTTCCCAAGCGCATCGCCCAGGCCAACCCCGAAGCCTTTTCCGCCCGCGTTGTCCGCATCATTGCCGTCAGCGGCCGGGTTCTGCATCCGTTCGTCGTCCTGCTGACCGCGTCCACGAACGTCATCCTGCGCCTGCTGCATGTCGATGCCTACCAGAGCAACAAGACCGTCACCGAGGAAGAGATCCGCATGATGGTCGA
>CAYOHO010000118.1:5038-6446 GCA_964403755.1 uncultured Oscillospiraceae bacterium | reverse complement strand
GCTGGGTAGCCCCGGAAGCCGCGGCCGTCTGGCCGGATGCGGCGGTGCTCTGGGTACCGGTGCCGCGTGTGCCGGTGCCCTGCGTGCCCGTTCCCTGGCCGGCCGTGAAGGTCGTCTCCTTGGCAAGGGCAAGGACCACGTCATTGCCCTTGATTTCGGTGATGCGGCCGATCACGAATGCCTGGTTCGGGCCGGCCGTGACACTGGCGGTGGTCGTGGCTGCGGTCTTGGCGCCGCAGGCGGTCGTCATGAGCAGCAGGGCGGTGGTCAGGATCAGGATGAGTGCCTTTTTCATGCCCGCCTCCTACAGCTCGTTCAGCGCCAGCACCGGAATCAGCCGGGATGCCCGGAGCGCCGGGTAGAAGCCGAAGGCGGTTCCCGTGATGATGGCGAAGCCGAGCGCCAGGATGGCGCCGATTGCTGAAAGCTCGACCCGGACGGACAGCATCTGGATGATCGGCGTGATCAGGAAGCTGACGCCGACACCGAGCAGGCCGCCCAGCAGACTGATGAAGCTGGCCTCGAGCATGAACTCCATCAGGATGTCGCGCTTGCGGCAGCCGATGGACTTGAGGATGCCGATCTCCTTGGTGCGCTCCTTGACCGAGACGAAGAGCACGTTCATGATGCCGATGCCGCCGACGATGAACACGATGGTGGCCATGGCGAACAGCAGGTAGGTCAGGGTCCGCTTCGAGGCGGCGGCCGCCTGCATCTTGGTGCCGGCATCGGTGATGGTGAAGCTGGCGTTGGGGTAGCTCTCGGCCAGCACCTGCTTGACGTTGTCGATCACATCGGAAACCTTGTCGACCTCATCGGCGATGACGGTGATCGTCGGGCTGATGTTGTTGCCGGACAGGTACTTCTTGACCGTGCTGAAGGGGAGGAAGATGGCAGTGTCCGGGCTGATGCCGGACGAGACGGAGCCCATCGGCGACAGAACGCCGTTGACGACATAGGGCCGGCTATCGATGTAGATGATGCTGTCATAGGCCTCGGCTGCGCTGCCGAAGATCTCCTTGGCAATCGAGGCGCCAAGCACGCAGACCTTGGCGGAATCCTTCTCGTTGGCGTCGGTGATGAACGAGCCGGCAGACAGGACGAGGTTGCTCATCCGGCTGTAGGCGCTCTTGACGCCGGCGATCGTATAGGTCGTGGCCGACTCCAGGTCCCCGCCCTCGACAGTGGTCCGGGTGGTGAACGAGATCGTGGCCACAGCCACGTCCGGGACGAAGGTCTCGATGTCGTCGACCTCCTTCTCGGAAAGGATGATGCGCTCGAAGTTGATGCGGTTGTCAGCGCTGTTCTGGTTCGGCATCACGAAGCCGCCGGGGAACTGGCCGCCCTGCATCTGGGCCGGGTTGAAGTCGGCCGGCGGCGTGAAGCCGCCCTGCTGTCCGCCGGGGAA
>CAYOHO010000118.1:0-4938 GCA_964403755.1 uncultured Oscillospiraceae bacterium | reverse complement strand
GGGCCGGGTTGAAGTCGGCCGGCGGCGTGAAGCCGCCCTGCTGTCCGCCGGGGAACTGGCCGCCCTGCTGGCCGGCTGCTGCGCCGGCACTGAGCTGCTGGATGGAGCTGGTGCCGCTGCCGGCAGCTGTACGGGTGGCGGTTGTGGCGGTTGTGGTGCGCTGCGTGGTCGATGCCGTGCTGCCGGAGGTCCCGCTGGAAGTGCCGCCCTGCTGGGCGCCTTGCTGGTTGCGGTTGTTCTGCTGCATGGTGTAGGAGATGTCAATGGCGCCGGCGTTGAGGTTCTTGAACTGGTCGGCGACGTCCATTTCGCCGCCGCGGCCGATGGCGATGACCATGACGATGGTGGCGGCACCGACGACGATGCCGATCGAGGTCAGGATGACCTTGAACTTGTTCTGGACAAGGTTGATAAAGACAAGGCGGAGAATCTCACTGAACTTCATGCCGCCGTCACCTGGCTTTCGATGATGACCGTGTCGCCCTTGGCGAGGCCGGAGACGATCTCGACCTGGTAGCCGTCGGAGAAGCCGGTCTTGACCTCGACCTTGGTGATGCTGCCGTCCGCGTTCTTCTTCTTGGCATAGGAACGCGTGCCGTCAAGGATGATCGCCTTGTTGGAGACATAGAGCACGTTCTTGACCTGCTTGGTGACGAATGTGACGTTGCCGGTCATGCCGGAGTAGATCTTGGCGACATTGCCCGAGAGCGTCACCGTGACCGGGTAGCTGACCGTGGTCGTGCGGGCATTGGCGGTCGATGTCGAGATCTTGCTGACACTGCCGTCATAGGCCGTGTCGGGGTAGGCGGAGAGCTTGATCATGGCCTGGGCGCCGATCTTGATGATGGAAATATCGTCCTGGGCGACATTGACAGTCATGGTGACCGCGGTTGCATCCTGGAAGGTGGCTATCGCGGTGGTGGATGTCAGGGTGGCGCCGGCGATGTAGCCGACCGCCGTCAGGGTGCCGTCATAGGCCGAGAGGATGCGGCCGTCGCCAACAAAGGCATTGAAGTCGGAAAGCTTGGTCTTGGCCGTCTCGAGCGCTTCGGAAGCCTTCTCGACGGCTGTGCCGACACCGTCCATGGCAATGTTGTACAGGGTCTGGGCATTGTTGAAGGTGACCATGCTGGCATCGTACTTGGCCTGGGCGGTGATCAGGCCTGAGGTCTTGCTGCGCTTGGCCTTTTCGAGCTGGTTGGCGAGATTGGACAGTCCGGCCTTTGTATCGGTGAGCTCGGTCTGCTTGCTGGTGATCTGGCTCTGCAGGCTGCTTGCCAGGGCGGTGTTGCCAGCCGTGTTGGCCGCGCTGAGCTGCGACTGCAGATCCGAGATCTCGCCCGGCAGGGCGGCGATGCGGGCCTTGGCCTTGTCGTAGGTGTTCTGGGCCGTTGTGACGGCAGCTGTCAGCGAACTGACGGTTGCATTGTATTCGGCCTTGGCGGTGTCGTTCAGCGCCTTGTTGGTGTTATAGGACGACGTCGCCTTCAGGATGGCGGTGTCGCGGTCAATCGTCGCCTGCTTCAGGGCCAGGTCGGCCGTGGTCACGGCTGCGGTCAGCGTGGCCCGGGCCGTCGTGACGCTGTCATCCGTCAGCTTCATCAGCGGATCGCCCTTCTTGACCACCTGGCCGACGGCGACATTGACGGTCTCGACAATCAGCGACGTGGATCCGGTGCCGGTTGTTGAGCTCGATGAGTTGCTGGACGCGCTGGATGAGCTGCTGGAGGTCGATCCGGTCGCGCCGGTCGCGCCGGCCGAACCGGTCGAACTGCTGCCAGACGAGGCAGAGGACCCGGTGGAGCCGGTCGTGCCGGTGCTCGACGAGGAACTGGTCGTGCTGGTCTTGTTCAGGGTATAGGTCTGGGAAACGGTGCCGATCGCCACCGTGCCGCTTTCATTGACACCAACCGTGAGATCGCCGTACTGGACGGTTGCCTCCTTGTAGACCGGCTCGGCGCTCACCGCCGTCTTGCTGGCGCCGCTGACCGCCAGGCCGCCGGGAATCGCGACAGCGGCAATCGCGACCAGCGCGATCATCCATCGGGTTGTCTTGTTCATGCTTTTCATGCGCTCCTCCAATGGTTTCAGGAATTCCCGGCCGTGCCGGTGCTGACGCTGCTGGTTCGGGTGCCGCCGGTTCCGCCGGCGCCGCCGAGATTTCCGGTGCCGCCGGTCCTGCCGGTGCCGGCGCTGCCGCCGGCATTTCCGGTTCCGCTGCTGCCGGCTGTGCTGCCGGTGCCGCCGCCCGCAGAACTGGCGCCGGCTGTCCCGGCTGTCCGGGTGGTTCCGGCCGTGCTGCCGCCGGTGGCGCTGGCTGTGCTGGTATAGACGCAGACGTCGCCCTCGGAGAGGCCGCTCAGGATGGCAATGTACTGTCCGCTGGTCTGGCCGGTCGTGACCGGCACCTGGGTGACCTGGCCGTTGACCTGCTTCTGCACGTAGGAGCCGTTTGTGTTCTTCTGAATGGCTTTCTGGTCAACGTAGAGCGCGTTCTCCAGCGTATCCTTGACGAAGCGGACCGTGACGGTCTGGCCGGCAGTCAGGGCCGAGACATCGCCGTCGACGGTGACCGTGACGGTGTACTTGACGGCGGAGATGCTGGTCGAGGCGGCCTTCATCGTGATCGCGATGATCTTGCCCTGGTAGCCGCGGGCGGTTCCGGAGGAGAAGGTGACGGTGACAGCCTTGCCGACGCTGAGGCTGGCGATGTCGGTCTGGTCGACCGAGGCGCTCACGGTCAGGACAGCAGCGTTGCTGTAGACAGCGACGGGGGTTGTGGCGGTCAGGACGCCATCGGCAGCATAGCCGACCGATGTGAGGGTGCCGGCGTAGGCGGCCCGGATGGTGCCGTCGCCGATCGAGGTCTTGAACAGCGCCAGGGCGGCTTCATCGCCCGAAAGGCTGGCCCGGGCGTCGGCCAGGGCCTGGTCGGCTTCGATGACGGCGATGTCATAGGCTGTCTGGGCGTTGTCTCCGGCCTTGACGCTGGTGTCATAGGTCTGGCTGGCCGTCAGGGCCTTGCCCTTCTGGTCGGCAATCGACTGGTCGTAGCGGGCCTGCAGGTTCGCCAGTGAGCTCTTGGCCTGGTCGAGCTCATTCTCACGGCTGGTGAGGTCCTTCTTCAGCGACGGCAGACTCTGCTGGAGCGCCGAGATCCGGGACTGGGCCGCGCTCAGCGCCGCCCTGACCTGGTCATACGGCGCCTTGGCCTTGTCGAGATCGGCGCGGGCAGCTGCTTCGGCATCCTTCTTGGCGGTCAGGTCGGTGCCGAGCGCCGTGAGGAAGGGGGCGAACACTGGATCGTCGACTGCAATCCCCTGGTCGGCTGCATATTTTGACGCCCAGTCGAATGTATACTGGGCCCGGGCGGCTGCTTCGGATGCGGCGTCGACTGCAGCGCTGGCCTTGCGGTAGGGGCCTTCAGCCGCCGTCAGGCTGGCCTGGGCTGCGGACTGTGCGCTCTGGGCGGAAGTGAGGTCGCTTTCTGCCGAGGCGATGCTCTTGTTCAGGGCTGTGATCAGGCCCGGATTGTCATGGATGATGGCCTTGGCATCGGTGAGCGCCTTGGCGGCGGCGGTGACGGCATCGGCCAGCGACTGGATGGTCTCGTTGTAGACCTGCCGGGCGGACGCCTTGAGCGCCAGGCTGCTTTCATAGGCCGACTTCGCGTCGACCAGCGCGGTCTGGTGATCGATTTCCGCCTGGGCGAGCGCCGTCCTGGACGTCGTTACATTGGTCTCCAGCTGCTGGCGCACAGCCGTGACGCTGGCATCGGTCAGCTTGAGCAGACCATCGCCCTGGGCAACCGTATCGCCGGCTGCCTTCAGGACCTTCTCGACAACCAGGTCGGCGGTGCCGGCGCTCCAGTTGACCGTCTGGGTCTGGGTTCCCTTGGCTGTGGTGCCGGAGGCGCTGCCGCTGATCGTCAGGGTGCCGCGCTGGACCGTGGCGGTGGCGGTGACTGTTGCCGGCGCTGCCGCCTTTGGCCTGAGAAAGAGCTGCCAGCCGGCGTAGGATCCGGAGGCGAGCAGCAGCAGCGCCAGGAGGATCCACGCGGCTCGCCTGCGGGGGCGGGCTCGATTGAGTGGCAAGGTCGGGTTATCCTGAGACATGGTATTACGACCCTTTCCTGAAGATTGTACCGAAAGACGTCTGCCGGCCACATGGATCAGCCAGGGCTGATCCATGACGGATTGCCGGCTTTCTCAGCATCGCACATGCAAGTTGAGGCCACGTGAATGTCAGGTGACGGTCAGGTGAAGATTGACGCCGGGCCCTGCCGGCGCGCCGGTCCGGCCGGCTTCAGATGAACAGCTGCAGGCTGACGGCCATGACCATCATGCCGCCGATGAGCCCGTAGATGGCCAGGTGCGGCGAACCGTATTCGCGGGCCGATGGCAGGAGCTCGTCGAGCGAAATGTAGACCATGATGCCTGCGATCAGGGCGAACAGCAGGCCCATGGTCATGTCATTGAGGAACGGCCGCAGCAGGACAAAGCCGATCAGGCCGCCGAGGGGCTCAGACAGTCCGGACAGCAGCGACAGCCGGAACGCCTGGCGGCGGCTGCCGGTGGCGCAGTAGATGGGGATGGAGACAGCCAGCCCCTCGGGAATGTTGTGGATGGCGATGGCGAAGGCGATGGCGAAGCCGAGTGTCGGCTTCTGGATGGTCGAGGCGAACGTGGCCAGGCCCTCGGGGAAGTTATGGATGCCGATTGCCAGTGCGCTCATGAAGCCGACGCGCATCAGCCGCTGGTTGCGGTTGACGGGGCAGGCCGCGCCGGAAGCGCCGTCCGGACCCATGTCCTCGATGCTGCGCATCTCATGCGGATTCTCGACATCCGGAACGAGCCGGTCGATGATGGCGATCAGGAAGATGCCGGCAAAGAAGGCGGCGATGGTGACCCAGCTGCCCTTGTAGAGGCCCCAGTAGGC
>CAYOHO010000117.1:0-6477 GCA_964403755.1 uncultured Oscillospiraceae bacterium | reverse complement strand
TGGCGTGCTGGATGCGGTTGCCGATGAAGCCCTCGATGCTGCGGTTCAGGACGACTATCTCGCGGCCAAGCTGTTCGAGCAGGGCAACTGCCGTCGCCAGGGCGGCATCGCTGGTCTGCCGGCCACGCACGACCTCGACGCAGGGCACCAGGTGCGGCGGGTTCCACGGATGGGCGACCAGGAGGCGCTCGGGGTGCTGTATGCCGGCGGACAGGATATCCGGCGACAGGGAGGATGTCATGCTGAGGATGACAGACTGCGGACCGCAGATGCCTTCAATGGCTTCGTAGACGGCTTGCTTTTTCTCGAGAACCTCCTGGACCGCTTCGAAATAGATGCCCAGGCCGTGCACGTCGGCTGGTTCGGTCGTTGTCCGGATCCGGGACAGGCAGCGGCCGATCTGTTCATCGTTGATCAGTCCGCTGGAGCGGTAGTCCTCGAGGTTCCTGCGCACGGCCGCGATGCCGGCTTCGCAACCGGACGCTGTCCGCCCGACCATCCGGACGGAATGGCCGTGATAGGCCAGGAGGGCGGCAAAGCCGGCGCCCATCAGGCCGGTGCCGAAGATGGCGATGCTGTCTTTCATGATGGAAGCCTCCTCTTGCTGCCGCTGGCTGCATCGTTGCGCGGCTTACTGCGTCGTTGCGCCGCTGGCTGAGCCGTTGTGGCCTGGCTCACTCGGCCAAATCTTCAGTCGAGTGAAAGTTTAGCAAGTAATTTCAGCCAAATACCTGCAACAACTGCAACTGCGTGTTTCTCACATAGAATAGCGAATGCGTATGCAAAACTGAATACCGCAATTTATACAAAAAATATCGACCAATATTGTGCAAACATTTGATTATTGAAAGACATATTGCAATCGGATAGCCGATTTGATAGCATGGCGATGAAATTGACGACGGCAACAGAGTGAAACTGATTGCAACCAGCTACCGATCAAAAGGATCAAAGGAGAAACGAATCATGTCGAGTCCGAAGACGCTGAAACAAGTTATTGCAGAAAGCAAAGAGTGCTTCCTGGTTCCGTGTGTCTATGACTGCGCCTCCAACCATGCCATGGAGATGTGCGGCTACCCGGTGACGCTGCTCAGTGGCGGTGAAGTGTCCATCGCGATGAATGGCGTGATCGACTATGGCTTCACAAACCTGACCGACCTGGAGTGGATGGTGAGCCGGGTTGCGACCACCAGCAGCATTCCGCTGATCTGCGACATTGAAGATGGCTTCGGCGGCCCGCTCGCGGTCTATCGCAGCGCCAAGCGCCTGGCGGCGGCCGGCGCCGCGGCTGTCCAGCTGGAGGATGCCGATGACATGGAAGTGACGACCGGCATCCTGCCGCGAGACAAGTACATGGCCAAGGTCCGGGCCGCACTGGCTGGCCTCGCCGGCACGAACTGCATGCTCATCGCCCGTACCAATGCCGATCCGGCTGACCCAGCGGCGATGAAGGAAGGCTGCGAGCGCCTGAAGGAAGCCATGGACCTGGGCGCCGAGCTGGCCATGATGGTGAAGGTAACGACCTACGAGCAGGCCCGTGTGCTGGCCGCTGCCGTCCCCGGCCCCAAGGTGTTCGCCGATGTCCGCGCCGATTCGGGCGTCGCTGCGGTGACGATGGAACAGCTCACGCCCATGAACTACGTCATGTGCTCGACCCACTTCACCCTCAAGGCCGCCATGGAAGCCATGCTCGAGCATGGCCTGGCCAACTTCAAGGCCCAGAGCGTCGCCTATACCTTCACGCATGCGCCGGCGACCGGCGACAACGGCTTCTCGGCCACGCCGATGTTCGACCCGCAGGGCTATATGAAGCTGGAGAACTCCTTCACCAACCAGCAGCGCGTCTATACGATCGTCGGCAACAAGGTCAGCGGCTATCCGGAAGGGTTCTGCTGCCCCGACGTCAAGCACCGTCTGTAAGAACGGCACGCCCCGGCCGCCAGCCGGCCCGGAAACAAGAAAGGGACGCGACATGACCGACATTTCCCACCCCGCCGCGCAGAAGCTGCGCGCCATGCTGAAGGATGACAAGGTGCGCATCGTGCCGGAGCTGCATGACTGCGCCTCTGCCAAGGCCGCCGAGATGAACGGCTTCGAGGTCATCATGGTCAGCAGCGGCGATCTGGCCTGCGCCCTGACCGGCATTCCCGACCTGCAGCTGCTGTCGATCGATGACTTCATCCAGGTGACCGACCGGATCACGAACATGACCGACATGCCGCTGATCATCGACGCGGACGACGGCTTCGGCTTCGGCCGCGGCCTCAACACCTACTACGGCTGCAAGCGGATCATGAAGGCCGGCGCTGCCGGCGTGCTTGTGACCGATACCGCCGAGCTCGGCCGCCAGGGCCAGCTGCCGGTCGAGGATGCCGTGCTCCGCTTCAAGGCGGCACGCGAAGGCCTGGGCGACGGCTTCCTGATTGCCCGCTGCGACAGCGACCCGGAGAATGACTTTGAGGAAACGGTCGCCCGCTGCAAGGCCTACATGGAAGCCGGCGCGGACATGATCTGCATCCTCTGGATGCACAAGGTCAAGGACACGAAGTACAACGTCTGCAAGCGCCTGAAGGATGCCATCGACTGCCCCATGTGGTATCCGGACATCTGCGGCCAGGCACATGACCCCAACGAGATCACGATGGACGAGCTCCGCGCCCTGGGCAACTACAAGCTGGTCGGCATCCACTACTCGATGCACGCCGCCATGCTCGCGATGCTTGATGTCGGCCGCCACGTGATGATGGAGCAGAACAACAATTACGTCGACTACCATTTCGACGACACGGGTTACAAGTGCTTCACCACGATGAGCATGTTCGGGCTTGCCGACGGCTCATGGGTTGACCGGGAGAACCGGTACGTCAAGGACAAGGAGGATTCCATCGCCCAGAGAAACGCCGACTATTTCGTCCGCCCTGATGATGTTCTCGATCCCGACAAGAATGTAACGGCCTGATTCTGTTACGATATGGCAGAGCGCCATTCGGAATAAGGAGGAAATGAGAATGAAGAAAGCCATCAGCCTGCTGCTCGTCGTGGCCCTTTGCGCCACCCTTCTGGCAGCCTGCAGCGGAGCCGCTGCCGCCACGACCGCCACCTCCGCAGCCGCGACCACCAAGGCATCCTCAGCCGGCAGCGCCGCCACAACGGCGGCCGGAGCCACGACCGCCGCCGCCAATGGCAGCGTCATCAAGATCGGTGTCCTGACCGACCGCTCGTCCGCGGCGGCTGCGACCGTCAAGTGGGGCGAGGCCGGCGGCAAGCTGGCTGCCAAGCAGATCAACGATGCCGGCGGCATCAACGGCAAGAAGATCGAGCTGGTCTATCGCGACACTGCCTCTGACTCCGCGAATGTCGCCCAGAAGTCGACCGAGCTTGTGGCCGAAGGCGTCGTCGCCATCCTCGGGCCGAAGTCCGACGGCGAAGCCCCGACTGGCGCCCAGTGGGCCGAGACCAACAAGTTCCCGATGGTCACCCCCTGCACCATGAACTCCCGCGTCACGATCGAGAACGCCTCGCGCTACATGTTCGCCTGCGGCTTCAACGCCTGGGCCATCGCCAACATGAACGCCATCTATGCCAAGGACAAGGGCTTCAAGAGCGCCTACTTCATCGGCAATGACGGCGGCGCCTCCGGCGACAGCCGCGACATGTTCTACCGCTACCTCGGCAAGGACTTCAAGAACATGGGCTCCAGCCAGGTCAGCTCCAACGCCACCGAGTTCTCCAACATCATCTCCTCGGTCGTCGGCAAGGACCCCGACGTCATCATCGGCGCCGTCGCCGGCCCCAACTTCGTCTCGCTTGTCAACCAGGGCCAGAAGTTCGGCCTCTGGGACCAGTGCGACTACCTCGGCTGGTACACCTGTGACTCCACCAACACCCAGTCCCTGGCCAAGGCCGGCAACTATCCTTACGGCAAGGTCCATGGCGTCGACCTCTGGCCATTCTGGATGGATGAGATCAAGGGCAATGCCGAGCTGGTCCAGGCCTACAAGGACATCGGCGGCGAGGGCGTGCTGCCCTCCGACATGGGCTACAGCTGGTACATCGGCATCATCGCCATCGCAGAAGCGCTGAAGACCACCAAGGACTGGTCGCCGGAAGGCGTCACCAGCGCCCTCGAGAAGGTCAAGTTCGACACCATCTACGGCAAGGGCCTTGGCTTCCGCGACTTTGACCATGTCATGAACCATGCCTACTACTACGTCACGGCCGTCAAGGACAAGACCAACAAGTGGGAGATCCCGATCGGCGAAGTCTACAAGGTCTACATGGCCTCCGACGTCCTGCCCTCGAAGGAAGAGATGCAGAAGTACGCCACCGAAATCGGCGTCAAGTTCAAGGACCTGAGCACGCTCGCCGCCAAGTAACCGCCAAGTAACCGGCAAGTAGCCGCCAGGTAAACCGAAACAGCCCTACCCGCGTCCGGATGGCTTACAGCTGCCCGGACCGCGCCCCGGAACCCGCGCCATGCCCCGTTTCCGCCAGGAAATGTGATATGATCGTCACCTGGGCGCCCTGCAAGATACAGAACCGCGCGTGAATGGACCCAACGGAGCAGGCGGATGCCAAGTCCGCCTGCTCCCGGCCGTTCCCGCCCGCGGCAACGATGGCTATCGAGGTATCGCGATGACTGTTGCATACTTTTTCCAGACCCTGGTCACCGGCCTGAGCAGCGGCATGGTGTCATACATGATGGTGGCCGGCATGTCCCTGATCATCAGCGGCATGAACATGGTCAACTTCGGCCAGGGCGCGTTCTTCGTCCTCGGCACCTACCTGACCTACACCATCGCCGAGGCTGCCGGATTCTGGCCGGCGCTGATCATCGTGCCGATCGCGGTCGGCCTCCTGGGCTACTTCGTCGAGCTGGCGGTCCGGCCGCTGTTCGGCAAGAACATGCTCTACATCATGCTCTTCACCTTCGGCGTCGCCTTCATCGTCAGCGATGCCATGGTCGTGATCTGGGGCTACTCGATCCGGCTGCTGAAGCTGCCCGCGGCCATGAACCGGGCCATCCGGGTCTTCGGCATCAACTTCCCGATCTACTACCTGTTCATGATCCTGGTCGGCGCCCTGATCGCCCTGGCCTTCTGGATCATGATCAACAAGACCAAGCTCGGCATGATGCTGCGCGCGATCATCAAGGACCGCGAGATGGTCTCCTGCCTCGGCATCAATGTCAACCGCCTGTTCTCGATCATGTTCATGATCGGCATGGGCATCGCCGGCCTGGGCGGCGTCCTCAACGCGCCGATCACCGGCATGAGCCCCAAGGAAGGCCTGTCCATCTTCGGCAACATCATGCCGATCCTGATGATCGGCGGCATGCGCAACATGAACGGCTGCCTGCCCGCCGCCCTGCTGGTCGGCCTCGTGAATGCCTTCGGGGCGATCTTCTTCCCGCAGTTCTACAACCTGCTGCCGGCAGCCCTGATGGTCGTCTGCATGTTCATCCGGCCGAACGGCATCTTCACCCGGAAGGAGGCGTGACATGAAGACCAGACTCAAGACCGTCTCCCAGAACCGGCGCGACTTGCTGCTGAGCGGCGGTACGGCCGTCATCATCCTTATCGTCTCGCTGTTCGCCTCCGACTCCGTCGTCGACTTCCTCAGCCGGACCGTGATCTACATGCTCTTCGCCACGGCCGTGAACATCATCCTCGGCTTCGGCGGTCTCCGGCCGCTCGGACAGGGCACCTACTTCGGCTTCTCGGCCTATGCCTACCTATATCTGGTCGTGCGGGTGCACCTGTCCGTCTGGGTGGCGCTGCCGCTGGCCTTTGCCCTCAACATCGTCCTGGCCGCTTTCATCGGTGTCCTCTGCCTGCGGGCCAATGACGACATGGCGTTCGCGTTCATGAACCTCGGCACCAACACGCTGCTGTTCACCATGGTGCAGAAGATGCAGGTCGTCGGCAGCGACACCGGCATCACCGGCGCGGTGCGCCTGCCCTTCGCCCTGACGACGCGCGCCAGCTTCTACGTCTGCTTCGCGGTCAGCGCCGTCTGCATCATCCTGATCTGGCTCTTCTTCAAGTCGCCGTTCGCGGCGGTCCTGAAGGGCAGCCGCGAGAACATGGAGCGCCTGACGTTCCTCGGCTACGACACCCGCAATGTGCGCCTGGTTGCCTACATCGTGTCGGGCATGTTCTGCGGCATCGCCGGCCTGCTCTACGCCATGCGCAACATGGGCGCGTTCCCGAGCATGATCTCGCCGAACGCGTCGCTCGACGGCCTGATCATGTGCCTGATCGGCGGCATGTACAGCTTCTTCGGCCCGATCGCCGGCGCCGCCATCATGACCTTCATCAATGTCCAGCTGCCCAACCTGACGCAGTACTACCAGTCGGTCCTCGGCTTCATCATCGTGCTCTGCGTCCTGTTCCTGCAGGGCGGCCTGTTCAAGGACAAGGCAACCCGCGATTTCGAGTCGGCCCGGAAGACCGTGCAGAAGCTCGGGGAGGTGCG
>CAYOHO010000116.1:0-6497 GCA_964403755.1 uncultured Oscillospiraceae bacterium | reverse complement strand
GGTGATGACGAGGCGCTGGCCGAGGTCGTCCGGCCGCGCCGGCCGCAAGAAGAGCGGGGCCGAGAAAAGCAGGTGCAGCAGCATGCCGGCCGCGAGGAGCATCAGGAGGCGGAGCCCGTCCGGAGCAAAGGGGATGCGCCGGTTGAGGACCAGCCGGTTGAGATAAAGGTGCTGGCCCGGCTCCAGGTCGAAAACCAGGCGCAGCTGCGTGACCTTGCTGTCCGGCCAGAGCAGAAGGCTGTGGCTGCGGGCGACGCCGCTGGCGGTTTCGCCCGCGGCAATCTCCTGCAGCTCTGCGGACCGGCTGCTGCTGACGCTGACGTTGAAGGCGAGCGGTCCGCGGCGGTCCGTGTCAGCATCGATGTACAGCGAACGCAGCTCGGCTTCCGGCAGGCGGACGACAACGGCATAGGGGCCGGCCGGGCCGGCGGTCAGGACAGGGTCGCTGCCTGCGGTTCCGGTGAGGCCCTCAAGCGCCCGGCTGCCGGCCGGGATGTCGCGGGCTGCCGAAGGCATGGGCACGAACGCAGCCCACTGGAACAGCAGGCATTCCGCCAGAATGGCCAGAAGCAGGATTCGCAGCAGCGGCCGGCGCCAGATGGCAAGCCAGCAGTGGCGCAGAAACGTTGCCGCCTGATTCAGGGCCAGCCGCAGCCTCGGCGCGGCTGCAGGCGGCTGCTGCCTATGGGCCGGGGCGGCCGGTTCACGAAACGTATCGGATGACGGTGCGGGTGACGGCTCGGTCGGCACGGTGTCAGGTGCTCCTTCAATGGTCCGGAACACGGCAGCCGGGCCGGTGCGGTGGCCCGGCTGCGACCTTTGCGGTTTCGGAACAGGCGATACTGTACAGCCATTATAGCGTATGCCAGAATGGCAGCATAAGCATTCTCGTCCACGCTGCCTGAAGTCAGGCATCCCGCTTCGGAAACGGAACTGAAAGGAAAGGGATGGCTCATGAGGCACCAGGGAAACCTGCCGGAAAACCCCAACCGCAGGATCGATTATTCAGCCAGCCGGCTGAAGGACATCTACCTGGCCGGCGGCTGCTTTTGGGGCGTTGAGGCCTATATGGCCCGCGTACCCGGTGTTGCCCGGACATCGGTCGGCTATGCCAATGGCCGCACTGAAAAGCCGACCTATGAGGAAGTCTGCCGTGGCGATACCGGCCACGCCGAAACCGTCCACGTGCGCTACGATCCGGCCCGCATCACGCTGGCCGGCCTTCTGCGCCAGTTCTTCCTGATCATCGACCCGACGGTGCGCAACCGCCAGGGCAACGACTATGGCCCGCAGTACCGCTCGGCGATCTTCTACACCGATCCGGCGGAGCATGTGGTCATCCATGACGTCATCGCCGAGGAGCAGAAGAAGTACGAACGCCCGATCGTGACCCAGGTCGAGCCGCTGCGCCGCTATGACCTCGCCGAGGAGTACCACCAGAGCTACCTGGAGAAGAATCCGGGCGGCTACTGCCACATCCGGTTCGACACCTTGCCTGACCCGGTGGTGGCGCGCGCAAACCCGACGATCGATCCCGCGGACTACCCCAAGCCGCCGGATGCGGTCCTGCGGATGAAGCTGTCGCCCGAAGCCTATGCCGTGACGCAGGAGAGCGCAACCGAGCCACCATTCAGCGGCCGGTACTGGAACAGCGACGAAGAAGGCCTCTATGTTGACATCGTCACCGGCGAGCCGCTCTTCACCTCGCTGGACAAGTTCCATTCCGACTGCGGCTGGCCGAGCTTTACCCGCCCGGTCGAGAAGCAGGTCGTCAAGGAGCAGATGGACCGGACCTTCGGCATGGTGCGTACGGAAGTGCGCAGCCGGGCGGGTGATTCGCACCTGGGCCATGTGTTCACGGATGGGCCGCGTGACAAGGGCGGCCTGCGTTACTGCATCAACAGTGCCGCGCTCCGCTTCATCCCCAGGTACCGGCTGGAAGACGAGGGCTACGGCGCCTTCCTCGACCTGTTCCATGCCGCCGGTGATGTCCGTGCAGCCGGGAGCCCCTCTGGTGAGGCGGACGAGGCTGAGGGCGGCAGGAAGGCCTGAGACCCCCGAATGCCCGGAAAATGCCGGATGGCAGCCCGGCCCGGATGTCGGACCGGGTTGCCGTTTGGTGCGGCAAGTTGTCAATTGTCATAAAAATGGCAGGCCATTTTTGTGAAGGCCGGACACGCATCCGGTTTGCCGGATCCCCTTTTCCGTGCTAAAGTGTGAAGGGTTTTTGCTTTGGCACCTGAATCGAGGATCTTATGGAAAACCTGCTGTTCAGCCTCAACGCCGTCCTGCCGCTCCTGCTGCTCATCACCGCCGGCTATGTCATCGCACGCCTCAACATTGTCAGCAAGCACTTCCTCGGCGAAGCGAACCGGTTTGTTTTCCGGGTTGCACTGCCGTTCATGCTCTGCCGCAACATCTACCAGACGAACTTCTCCGACGCCTTCGACATCGGCCTGGTCGGATTTGCCCTTGCGGCGATCCTGATCGTCACGCTCGCCTGCGCCCTGATCGTCCCGCTGTTCATCAAGAACCGCCAGTCGACCGGCGCCATCATCCAGGCGATCTACCGCAGCAACTACATCCTGTTCGGCCTGCCGCTCGCCACCAACCTGTTCGGCAAGGCCGGCGCCGCGCCGACCTCGATGCTGATCGCCTTCACCATCCCGACGTACACGCTGCTGGCCGTGATTCTCCTCACCTACTACTCGCCGGACTACCAGCCCCAGTCGGGCAGCCTGCTCAAGGGCCTGAGCCCGATCCTGGCCGACATTGTCCGCAACCCGCTGATCGTCGGCAGTGTCATCGGCCTGGCAATCAATGCCCTGCCGTTCGACATGCCGGCATTCCTTGACAAGACCATCTCCGACATCGGCAGCATCGCGACGCCGCTGGCCCTGATCATCATGGGCTCGCAGTTCGACTTCGGCCAGCTCCACGGCCGCCTGCGCACCGCGACCGTCGTGGCCCTGAGCAAGCTCATCCTGGTGCCGGCCATCATGGTCACGCTCGCCATCCTGCTCGGCTTCCGCGGCCCGAAGCTGGGCTCGCTCTACATCCTGCTCGGCGCCCCCACTTCGGTGACCAGCTACATCATGGCGCGCGACATGAAGAGCGACCATGTCCTTTCCGGCCAGCTCGTCGTACTTACGACCCTGCTGTGCGGCTTCACGCTCTTTGTCGGCATCTACCTGCTCCGTACGCTCGGCATGTTCTGAACCAGCCGCAGCCAGCCGGCTGTTCACGGCTGGCTCCGCCGGAACCGGCTGTGCCACCCGGAGAACCGAATTCCCCTGCGAAAAAGGCGCTGCCCGGCTGGACTGCCGGACAGCGCCTTTTCTGTAGAATCCGCTTGGCCTGGTTTTCAGTCTTCATGGGTCCAGCTGTCAGGAGTCCCGTTGTCATGAACCGGCCAGGCATGAAGCTGCCTGGCCTGATTCTGCCCGGCTCCGGCTCCGGTCAGGCGTTTCTCCGCTCGATCAGGCGCCGGCGCCAGGCACGCAGGTCATCCTGCGACGGCTTCTCCTGGCTGCTGATGGCGGCGCGGACACGGTCAAGGAACTCATGTTCGGCGGCGATCATCTGCCGGCAGACGTCGGGCAGCAGCGGGGCGATCTCGGGCGGGATCACGGTGACGCCGTGCATGTCGGCGTGCAGCAGGTCGCCCGGGCTGATGGTCAGCCCGAGGATGTGGGCCGGCTTGCCGTAGTCGACCACATGGACATAGCCGTGCGAGACGTTGACCTTGGTCGACAGGAAATAGAAGCCGAAGCGGCCGGCGTCGCGGATGTCGCGGACGCCGCCGTCGACGATCGCGCCGACACAGCCCAGCGACAGGTGGGTGGCAGCCTGGACCTCGCCCCAGAAGGAGTAGGCCTGGTCATTGTCGATGTCCTGCAGGACCGAGATGGTCGGGTCCGCCATCGTGGCAACGTGCTCGTAGTAGCCGAACAGGTTCTCGCTGGCCAGGGCGCTGCCCTGGTAGGCGCCGCTCACCCGTCCGGTCGCGGCATAGCCGACCAGCGGCTTCTCGAATGGCATGCGCAGGGTCATGCCGGGCTTCATGAAGCCTTCCGTGTTGGGACGGACCTTGAAGCGCTCGATCGCGTTGCAGATGGTCGGCGTGTCGAAATTGCGCAGCTCTTCCAGCAGTTCCCGGGGCAGTGGCTCCATGACGGGTTCCTCCTTTGCGGCAGGCGGCCGGACGGTTCCGGCGGTTCGTGTCATGACGGCCGGGCGGTTCCGGCGGGTAAAGCCTGGGGATGGGTCCTGCCGGCAGGCGAAGCCTGCGAAGGGCGGTGCCGGCGGGCGGGATCGGCCTGGCGCGGATGCCGGCGGTCAGCGGGCGAGATAGCCGCCGTCGATCGGGATCGTGACACCGTTGATGAAGTCGCCGGCATGGGAGGCCAGCAGGATGGTGACGCCCTTGTAGTCGGACGGATCGGCCCAGTAGCCGACCGGCGTGCAGCGGACGGTCTCGGCGAAGCGGCCGGCATCGGAGCGCACGGCCAGCGTCATGTCCGTCTTGGTCCAGCCGGGAGCGATGCCGTTGGTGCGGATGCCGAACTCGGACCATTCGTCGGCCAGGGTGCGGCACATCTGGAGCACGCCGCTCTTGGCGGCCTGGTAGGCGGCGGTGTTCTTCGCGACGCTGCGGAAGGCGTTGAGGCTGCTGACATTGATCAGCTTGCCGTAGCCCTGGGCCTTCATGAGCGGGAACGCCCGCTGGCAGAGGTCGAAGACGGCGGTCAGGTTGACTTCCATGACCTCGTCCCACTTGTCGAGCGGGAACTCGGCAGCGGCGATGCGGCGCTGGATGCCGGCGTTGTTGACGAGCACGTCGAGCCGTCCGCCAAGCAGCGCAACGGCTTCGTCGAAGGCGCGCGCCCGGTCGTCACGGGAAAGGAAGTCGCCCTGGACGGCATGGACCGCATAGCCCCTGGCGCGGTATTCATCGCGTGCCTTCACGACGGCGTCGCTGGAGCCGATCAGGACCACCTCGGCCCCCTTCTCGAGGAAGCCTTCGGCAATGCCGCGGCCGATGCCCTTGCCTCCTCCGGTCACGATGGCTTTCATTCCGGTCATGTCAAAAATGTCTTGCATGTCTGGTGCACCTTTCCTTGAAGAATCCACGCTGCGCTGCCGCCGTGTGCTTTCCGGACCGGCGGAAAGCCGGCACAGGGCGGCATCCGGGCGGCCAGGCAGCCGCCCCGGCGGCGGGCAGTCTGCATGTCCCCCTGATTATAGCAAAAACAGCGCCCGGACGGGCTTGACAAATGCCGCCCAAGCCTGATAATGTCTAGCAAATTGAATCCACGCAAACCGTTGAAGTGGAGATAAAGACAGCCGTGCCTGCCCAGAGAGTCCGGGATGCTGCGAGCCGGACCAGACGCAGACTGTCAAATGGACCACTGAGGGCGCGGTCAAAGGCTTCGGCCGAGTATTCCGCGACGGAGGGCACCCGTCAGCTGCCGGGGATATGTCTGTATCCCGAGAGCGCACGGCCGTCCGGCCGTGAATCAAGGTGGCACCGCGGGTGTTTTATAGCCCGTCCTTGGCAGTGTATTTCTGCCGGGGGCGGCTTTTTTGTCGCCTCCGGGCGGACGGCCGGCTCCCGCCGCCGTTCAGGCAAGGAGGTCCTGACATGGAGAACAGACAGAGCAGCTTTTGCCCATCGCGGCAGGAAGCCCGGGCGCTCGCCGCATCCGGCGCGTACCGGGCGGTTCCGGTCGGGCGCGAGATCCCGGCCGGCGGCCTGACGCCGATCGACGTGCTGCAGATCCTGAAGAACGTGAGCCGTCACTGCTTCCTGCTCGAGAGCATGGAGGACCGGGAGCATTGGGGCCGGTACACGTTCCTCGGCTTCGATCCGCTGCTTGAGGTGACCTGCCAGAACGGGCTGCTGCGCATCGTGTCGGGCACGACAGTCACCGAGCAGACCTACCGGCCGGCCCACTCGCTGCGCCGGATCATTGCCGAGAACCGAAGCCCGCGCCTCGACTGCCTGCCGCCGTTCACCGGCGGCCTCGTGGGCTACTTCGCCTACGAGTACATCAAGTACAGCGAACCGACCCTCAAGCTGTATGCCGAGGACGAGGCAGCGTTCAAGGATGTCGACCTGATGCTGTTCGACAAGGTCATCGCCTTCGACAACCTGCGCCAGACCATCTTTCTGATCGCCAACGCCCGCACGGCGCACATCGACACCGAGTACAACAAGGCGAAGATGGAGATCGGCAAGCTCGAGCAGCTGCTGTTGGCCGGCCGCAAGGCGCCGAACCCGCCGCCGCGCCTGAAGGGCGGCTTCCGTTCCCTGTTCTCGGAGGCCGAGTACTGCGGGATGGTGCGTCAGGCGCAGCATCACATCCGCGAGGGCGACATCTTCCAGGTGGTCCTCTCCAACCGCCTCGAGGCAGACATGGAAGGCAGCCTGCTCGATGCCTACCGTGTGCTGCGCACCAGCAACCCGTCGCCCTACATGTTCTACTTCGCCAGCG
>CAYOHO010000115.1:0-6517 GCA_964403755.1 uncultured Oscillospiraceae bacterium | reverse complement strand
AGAAGCGCGCCGAAGGCGTCGCCCGAGAGCCTCGCGCCGCAGGCGTCGAGAAGCGCGCCGAAGGCGTCGCCCGAGAGCCTCGCGCCGCAGGCGTCGCCGGACCTGGAAGGCCGGATTGCCCTCGTCCGCATTGTCCGTGCGAAGACTTTTTCCCTTGAGGGAGAACTGGAGCGGCTGATCCCATGAGCCTGAGCCTCGCCGACATCGACCGCAGCAAGCTGACCCCGATGATGCAGCAGTACCTGGAGCAGAAGGCACTCTGGCCCGACTGCCTGCTGTTCTTCCGCCTGGGCGACTTCTATGAGCTGTTCTTCGACGATGCCGTCACGGTCTCGCGAGAGCTCGAGCTGATGCTCACCGGCCGGGACTGCGGCTTCTCCGAGCGGGCCCCGATGTGCGGCGTCCCCTATCATGCGGCGGACAGCTACGTCAGCCGTCTGGTCGGCCGCGGCTACAAGGTCGCGATCTGCGAGCAGATGGAGGATCCGGCCCTCGCGAAGGGCATCGTCAAGCGCGAGGTCATCCGGGTGCTGACGCCGGGCACCCAGACCGGCGGCGCCGGCTATGACGAGACGCGCAACCACTACATCCTGGCAGTCTATGCCGAGAGCGGCTATTACGGCCTCGCGGCAGCCGACCTCGCCACCGGCATCTTCGAGGCCACCGAACTGATCGTTGGCCGGCCGCACAACCGCCTGATCGACGAGATCTGCCGCTATGGACCGGCGGAAATTGTCTGCAACCCCGAATTCCTCACCGATGCCGCCCGAGAGCTGCTCGACAGCCGCCAGACCGTTACCCTGACCGCAAGACCGGCTCAGGCCTTCACCCGCGAGGCCGCCCGTGAGACGCTCGCCCTGCCGGTGCCGGAAGGCGATCTCAAGACCCTGGCGGCCGGCGCCCTGCTTGCCTACCTGACCGACACCCAGAAGACAGCCATCGGCCACATCGAGCCGCTGCGCTTCTATACCATCGAGACGGCCATGGGCATCGATGCAACGGCCCGGCGCAACCTGGAACTGACCGAGACCTACCGCGAACGCTCGCGCAAGGGCAGCCTGCTCTGGGCTGTCGATCGCACGCGCACGGCAGCCGGCGCCCGCCTGCTGCGGCGCTGGATCGAGCAGCCGCTGATTGACCTGGTCGACATCCACGAGCGGCAGGATTCGGTCACCGAACTGAAGGAGCGTTTCATCATCCGCCAGGAGCTGCGTGAATCGCTGCAGGGCATGAATGATCTCGAGCGCCTTGGCGGAAAGGTGTCGCTGGGTTCGGCCAATGGCCGCGACCTGCTGGCGCTGGCCACCACGCTGCTGAAGCTGCCGGCGATCCTCGAGATCCTTGCCCCGGTGCAGGCTGCCCTGGCGTGCACCCTCGCCAGCCAGATCAACCCGGAGACGGAGCTTGCCGACCTCCTGACCCGTGCCATCCACCCCGAGGCGCCCCTTTCCGTCAAGGAGGGCAGCCTGATCCGCGACGGCTACGACGCCGAGATCGACCGCCTGCGCGAGGCTGCCCGCAACGGCAAGGACTGGATCGTCGCCCTTGAGGCGCGCGAGCGCGAGCAGAGCGGCATCCGCAGCCTCAAGATCGGCTACAACCGTGTCTTCGGCTTCTATTTTGACGTCACGAAGTCGAACCTGGCCCAGGTGCCGGCGCACTTCATCCGCAAGCAGACCCTGGCCAACGGCGAGCGCTACATTACCGAAGAACTGAAGGGGATGGAGGACACCATTCTCGGTGCCGAGCAGAAGCTGCTGCAGCTCGAGTACGCGCTCTTCTGCGACCTGCGCGAGCAGATCATGGCGAACCTGCCCTCACTGCAGCAGACCGCCCGCGCCCTGGCTGCGCTTGATACACTCGCCGGGCTTGCCGAGCTGGCCGACCGCGAGAACTACTGCCGGCCGGTGCTTGACTACACCGGCGACCTCGAGATCCGGGACGGCCGCCATCCTGTGCTGGAGAAGGCCATGCGGGCTGGCGACTTCGTTCCCAATGACATCGAGATGAACCTGGACGACCGCCGCTTCATGATCCTGACCGGACCGAACATGGCCGGCAAGTCGACCTACATGCGCCAGGTGGCCCTGATCGTCGTGCTGGCCCAGATCGGCAGCTATGTGCCGGCCAGCGAAGCCCGCATCGGCATTGTCGACAAGCTGTTCACGCGCATCGGCGCCTCTGATGACCTGGCGAGCGGCCAGTCGACCTTCATGGTCGAGATGAACGAGGTCGCCCAGATCCTGCGCGAGGCGACCCCGCGGAGCCTCCTCATCCTCGACGAGATCGGCCGCGGCACCAGCACCTACGACGGCCTGTCGATCGCCTGGGCGGTCATCGAGCACATTGCCGACCGCCGCAGCCTCGGCGCCCGTTCGCTGTTCGCCACCCACTACCACGAGCTGACCGACCTTGCCAGCGTCATGCACGGGGTCTTCAACAGCCACGTGGCGGTCGAGGAGAAGGACAACACGGTCGTCTTCCTGCACCGGATCGAACCGGAAGGCACCGACGACAGCTACGGCATCGAGGTCGCGCGCCTGGCTGGCGTGCCATCCGGCGTCATCGCCCGCGCCCAGGAACTGCTGCAGCAGCTGGAAAAGGAACGCACCGGCCGCGAACGGCTCAAGATCCGCCGAAATGCGAGGCCGATGGATGGACAGCTCGACCTGTTCTCGGCAGCCCAGGCCAGCCGGGACCAGGACACGCTGCTCAGCCGGCTGGCAGCGACTGACACAGCCCGCCTCACCCCGCTCGACGCCCTGAACCTGCTGCACGACTTGGCCCAGAAGGCCCGCCAGCTCAACGGCCACTGACCTCAATGCAGCAGACCGGATTGAGCCCGATATCCGGCGATATGCAGAACCGGCAGCGACCGCCGGACGCAAGGGCATCATCACGACCGGGCTCACCGGGGCACGGGCGATCCAGGGCACGGGTGAGCCGCGGCCCTGACGACCCGGCCCGGCAGCCAGCCCGAACATTTGGAAAGGGAAGAAGGACCATGAGCGTCATCCGCCTGCTTGATCCGCAGACCGCCAACAGCATCGCCGCCGGCGAAGTCGTCGAACGGCCGGCTTCCGTCATCAAGGAGCTGGTCGAGAACTCGCTGGACGCCGGCGCCACAACCGTCAGCGTCGAGATCACCGGCGGCGGCATCCTCAGCATGGCTGTGAACGACAATGGCCGCGGCATGGATGCGGCCGATGCGCGACTGGCGTTTGCCCGCCACGCCACCAGCAAGATCCGCACGATCACCGATCTCGACACCATCGGCACGCTCGGCTTCCGCGGCGAGGCCCTCGCCAGCATCGCGGCCGTTGCCCGCGTCAGTCTGCGAACGCGCCAGGCTGCTTCAGCCGACGGCTACGAAGTCCGCATTGACGGCGGCACACTGGCCCAGGAGGGACCAGCCGGCTGTCCGCCCGGCACGACCATCCGGGTGGAGCAGCTGTTCTACAACACGCCGGCCCGCTTCAAGTTTCTCAAGAAGGATGCCAGCGAAGCCGCCGCCATCGCCGAGACGATGGAACGGCTGGTGCTTTCGCGACCGGACGTCTCCTTCCGCCTGCTCAACAACGGGCAGGAGATCCTGCACTCCCCGGGCAACAACGATCTGCTGTCGGCGATTTACGCTGTCTACGGCCGCAAGCAGGCTGGATTCTGCATTCCGGTCGCCGGTCAGAGCGGACCCATCAAGGTTGGCGGCTTCGTGGCGCGGCCCGAGGGCGCCCGGAACAGCCGGGCCGGCCAGACCGTTCTGGTCAATGGCCGCATCATCCGGGCCAAGGCTGTAACAGCGGCTCTTGATGAAGCCTTCAAGACGCGCCTCATGAAGGGTCGCTTCGCCTTTGCCGTCCTCCGGCTCGACCTGCCGCAGGAGCTCGTGGATGTCAATGTCCATCCGCAGAAGCTTGAGGTTCGCTTCTGGAAGGACCAGGAAGTCTTCAGCGCCGTGTATCACGCTGTTCTCTCCAGTCTCAATGAACACGCAGGAATCCTCGAAAATGAACAGGATTATGGGGCAGGAACTACCATTCCAGCGCCATTGCAACAGGCTGATGTCCAGACAGCCTTACCGGACTTGAAAACCGTTCGCCCTTCGCCTGAACAGACGGAGCTGCCGCTGGCGGATACATTGGCCAGCCTGTCATCCTGGCAGAGACCGGTTCAGCCGGAACCAACCGCCCCCGCCGCGGACGATGACCGGCCAAGCCGGGCGGCCTGGCCCGCCGCCGGTTCTCCCGCCGCTGTGGCTCCGGCAGGCGCTGCCACTCCGACTGCCATGACCGCATCGGTCGGCCGGACGACCCAGCCGCCGGCTCCGATCCAGGCCTATCCGCTGCCGGATGCAGCAGCCGGCGCGGTTCTGCGCCTCGGCGAGAATGCCCTTGTCACGGCCATGACAGCTGAACCGGCCATCCGCCCGGCTGAAGAAGCTGCTGGCAGCCATCCCGGCCTGCTGAGAGCATCCGACCTGGCGCAGGGAAGAGTCATCGGCCAGCTGTTCCGGACATATATCCTGCTCGAATGGCAGGATGAGCTGATTCTCATCGATCAGCATGCGGCCCATGAGAAGATCCTCTACGAGCGCCTGCGCGAAGCCTGGCGCCACAAGCAGCACCCGCACATCCAGCCCCTGCTGGTGCCGCAGACCATGACCGTCACGCCGGCCGAACGCATCCTGTTCGAGGCCGAGAGCGACTTCTTCGCCGCACTGGGCTTCACCCTGGAGGCATTTGGCAGCAACGGCCTGATCATCCGCACCTTGCCGGATCTCGACTCGGCGCGCATCGATGCCGAGATTGCCGTGCGAACCGCCCTGCAGACGCTCCAGAGCCTGCGCCGCAATGAAACGGGGAGCTCCGCCGCCGCGCCGGGCGCAGCCCTGCCTGTTCCGCAGCCGGCCACGGCGATGCCGCCGGCGGCTGTTGACGAGGCCCTGTACCAGATGGCCTGCAAGGCCGCGGTCAAGGCACACGACCGTCTCTCGTCGACGGAAATCGACCGGCTGATCGCCGATCTGGCGCCTCTCGACAATCCCTACACCTGTCCGCATGGACGGCCGGTCATCATCCGCATGTCCCGTCTGGAACTGGAAAAGAAGTTCAAGCGGGTGCTTTAAGTGAGCGGTCACGTGCTCGTCATCGCCGGACCGACAGCCAGCGGCAAGTCCGCCACAGCCCTGCAGGTTGCATTGGCCTGCAGCGGGGAGATCGTATCTGCCGATTCGATGCAGATTTACCGCGGGATGGACATCGGTACAGCCAAGGTCTCACCGGAAGAACAGCGCCTGGTTCGCCATCACCTGATCGACATTCTGCATCCCAGCGAATCCTTCAGCGTCGCTGCCTGGCAGCAGGCAGCCCTGGCTGCGATCGCCGACATCCAGTCACGGGGCCGGCTGCCGATCGTCTGCGGCGGCACCGGACAGTACATCAGCGCCCTGATGGACGGACTGACCTTCACGCCGATTGCAGTCGATCCCGATCTGCGGGCAGAGCTCGGCGCCCGTGCCGACCGCGAGGGAACCGTCGGCCTGCTTGCCGAGATCGCGGCCTTTGATCCGGCGACCGCCGCCCGCCTGCACGAAAAGGACCGCAAGCGCATCATCCGCGCCCATGAAGTCTACCGCCAGACCGGCCTCACGCCCAGTGAACTGAACGCCCGGTCACGCGGGGAGAAGCCGCCGGATCACTACCTCGGATTTTGCCTCTGGCCGGAACGCGAACTGCTCTATGCCCGCATCGAACAGCGGGTCGACGCCATGCTGGCGCAAGGCCTGATCGAGGAGGTCCGACGCCTCGAACTCGAGGCGCTGCCGCCGGATGCGCCCTGCCGCCAGGCGATCGGCTACAAGGAAGTGTTCGACTATCTGGCCGGAACGGCGTCGCTGAATGAAACTGCTGCCCGGATCAAGATCGCCACGCGCCACTATGCCAAGCGCCAGCTGACCTGGTTCCGACGCATGGATTCGCTTATCCGTATTGAGACGGCAGACCCTGCGGCCGCGGCGGCCTTCATCCTGGACCAATTGGACAAGTCCTGAAGGCGGCCTTCTGGTAGCCTTTAGCCGTTTCCGGCCGCCCTCAGGCCATCCTCCGGCTGCTGGCCGGCGGATTTTGCCTGCTGCTGGCGGCCGGTTTCGTCTATATCCGATTGATTAAAAAGGCACAATCCGATAAATTTGTATCAAAATCATCTGGAGGTGCCTTATGAAACCATGCTATCCTGCCATGCCATCGGCCGATCGCGATCACGTCCGTGATGGACGCGAAGGGAAAGATATGAAGCTGCAGGACGTCTTCCTGAACTATTGCCGACGCGAAAAGGTCGAGGTGACTGTTCAGCTCCTCGATCGGACGAACCGGCAGGGCCAGATCGTCGGCTTTGACTATTC
This sequence comes from uncultured Oscillospiraceae bacterium, assembly GCA_964403755.1. Classification (GTDB taxonomy): domain Bacteria; phylum Bacillota; class Clostridia; order Saccharofermentanales; family UBA5734; genus JAXGXQ01. The sequence continues at coordinate 117 of CAYOHO010000115.1, read as the reverse complement.
ATCGATTATTCTGGAAGATGAGGGCCGCCAGTACCTGGTGTACAAATCGGCCATCGTCGCGGTCAATCCGCGCCAGGTCGTGAACTACATCTTCAACGATTCCTATCGCACAGACTG
>CAYOHO010000114.1:0-6555 GCA_964403755.1 uncultured Oscillospiraceae bacterium | reverse complement strand
TGCGGATGGCCGTTCCGCTGAGTGTCGGCATGTTCTTCAACACGATGTTCAATGTGGTTGACACGTTCTACGCCGGGCGTCTGAGCACGACCGCCCTGGCCGGCATGTCGGCGTCGTTCTCGATCTTCTTCATTCTCACCGCGATTGCCTCGGGCATCGGCACCGGTCTGTCGGCGTTGCTTTCGATTGCCATCGGCCAGCGCAAACCGGAGCGGGTGCGGCGCCTGACTGTCAATGGCCTGGCCCTGACCCTGCTTGCCAGCGTGATCCTGACCGTCGGCGGCCTGCTGTTCGCCCCTTCCCTGCTGCGCCTGGTTGGCGCCAGCGGGCCGGCATTCAGCGAAGGCGCCCGCTACGTGCGGGGAATCTACGCCGGCGCCATCTTCTTTGCCCTGAACGCAACGTTCAATGCCATGCTGACGTCGCGCGGCCTGACCAGGCCTTACCGCAACTTCCTGATCTTCGGCTTCTTCCTGAATCTGCTGCTTGATCCGCTCCTGATCTACGGCTGGCTCGGCCTGCCGCGCCTGGGCACACTGGGCGTCGCCATCGCGACCGTCATCTGCCAGGCGGTGGGAACGGTCTATCTGGCCTGGAAGGTTCTGAAGGTCCTGGACTGGCGGCCCGGGCGCGCCGACCTGAGCCTCATCGGCCTTGAAAGCCAGCTGGATATCCTCAGCCAGGGCGTGCCGGCCGCGCTCAACATGCTGACCATCGCCGTCGGCATCTTCGTGATCAACTTCTTCATCTACCGTTTTGGCAGCGACAGCAGCGTCGCCGGCTATGGCGCCGCCGTCCGCATCGAACAGATCGCCCTGCTGCCGGCGCTGGGCCTGAATTCGGCCACGCTGACCCTGGTTGGCCAGAACTATGGCGGCGGCAAGCTCGACCGGGTTCGCGAGACGTTCTCGGTGGCGCTCCGGCTCGGCGTGACGATCATGACGGTCGGCATGGCCCTCGTCTTCCCGCTCGCGCCGCGGCTGGTCGCCCTGTTCAACCAGGATCCGCAGGTGATCCTTGAAGGTTCAGCCTATCTGCGCGCCGATTCACTGGCCTTCAACGGCTATGTGATCCTCAACATCTGCGTCGCGTTCCTTCAGGGCCTGAAGAAGCCCCAATACGCCATCTGGATCGGCATCTACCGCCAGCTGGCCATGCCAGTGCTGCTCTTCACCTTCCTCGGTGCCACTCTCGGCTTCGGCCTCAACGGCATCTGGTGGGGCATCGTCTTCACCGTCTGGACCGGCGCGTTCGGCATGGTGTACATCACCCGCCGGGAGTTCAATCGCATTCTCCGCCGAAACGAGCTCGCCTGATTCCGGCTTGTCATGCCTGATCCCGCCTGATCCCGGCTGATCCTGACGGTTCCCGCCTGATCCCTGTCTGGGGCGGCCGGTTCTCAGAAGGCCAGCTTGTCGACCGTGCCGCCGGTGACGTCGATGCAGGCACCGGTTACGAAGTCGGACAGGTCGGTGACGAGAAACTCCACCACCTTGGCACAGTCGTCGGGCGTGCCGAAGCGGCGCAGCGATGTATGGGCGATGTAGGTCGGTGCCTCCGGGCTGCTCATGAACAGGTCGCTGATGCGGGCCGTCATGATGAAGCCGGGCGCCAGGCAGTTGACATTGATGCCGAAGGGGCCGAGATCGGCCGACAGGTACTGCGTGTACTGCCTGATTGCCGCCTTGGCTGTGCCATAATGGGCGAACGTGCCCTCGCGCGTGATGCCGATGCCCGCCTGCGAGCATACCGTTACGATCCGGCCGCTGCGGCGGCGCTTCATCATCGGGGCCACCGCGGTCACGGTATTGACGGTGCCATGCAGATTGCGGTCGATCACCGCGTGATACTGCTCCAGGTCCATGGCGGAGGCCGGATTCTCCTTCTGCCCGCCGATGCCGCCGCCGGCATTGCAGACCAGGATATCGATGTCGCCCAGTTCGGCCACAATGGCACTGACCGCCGCCTCCACCTGCCGGAAATCGCCGACATCGGCCGGGGCGCCCGCCGAGCGCCGTCCGAGTGCCCGGATCTCGTCCATGGTCGTGGGCGCCGTCATGGCAGCAGCTTCCTGCTCATATGCGCGCCAGGACTCAAGGTCGACGTCGATCACGCCGACGTCTGCGCCTAGCCGGGCCAGATGCAGCGCGTAGGTCCGGCCGAGGCCGCGGGCAGCTCCGGTCACCAGGGCAGTCTTGCCAATCAGTTTCTGTTCCATTTTCCCTCCTGTGAAACGGGGTTTGTAAACAGCCACCCGGCTGTCCGGTCAAATCCGTCAGGCCGGTTCATTGTGAGGTTCAATTACGTGAGGCGCCGGTTTTCTGACCGGATTGGCATGACCAGAGATCAGTTTACCATAATGGCGGACAGGTAATGCAGCGTGTAACAGTGAACCGGGCTGCCGGCAGAAATCGTCACGGTGCTGAATGGCGAAGCCCACCCTATGCCAAATCGCAGGATTCACCCTATAATGAAAGCCATAGAGTGACAGGAAGGAAAATTCCTATGGACATCAAGACCCACCTGATGACCATGACCGACGAAAAGCTGTTCGAGAACCTGGTCGACTGCGACGAAGTGATGATCAACCACGTAATCGTTCCAGCCGGAGACGGCTTCGCCGGCCATCCGACCGACTCGAACGTCTTCATCCAGATCCGGCGCGGCGAGATCACGCTGACGTTTGCCGATGGCAGCAGCCAGTGCTTCGGGGCCGGCCAGGTGGTCGAGATCCCCTACCGCACCTACTCGAAGATCGACAACCAGGGCAGCGGACCGCTTGAACTGGTCGTCACCAAGGCGCCGAATCCGCGGGTGCTGGCCAGGGGCTGATCGCAAGGCTGCCCGGCCGCCGGCCGCTATCGGCACTGCCGCCCGTCCCGCCGCACCCGGCAGGCCGCACCAACAGGCCGCCCCAGCAGCACCACCCCCGCCCGCATCCATCCAGATCACGAAAGAGGGACCATTCATGTATCGCAAACTGGCCAGGCTCGTCGTCTACCGCAACATCGAGAAGGATGGAATTCTGTTCAGTCTCGCTGACATCTGCCGACGCTTCGACAGCGGCAGCTTCGACCGCGAGCAGCTGACCGCCGACATCTACGTCCAGATCCACCGGCTTCTGGACGTGGCTACCCAGTACGGCTTTGACACGAACCTCTGGCACAATTACCTGGCCTGGCTGTTGGCGACGACTGAGAATCCGTTCAGCCTGGCCTGTGAAAAGGTCGGCGCCCGCGAAGGCAGCGTCAACCAGCTTGCCCGCGGCGACTTCGCCATCTTCAAGGAGCTGTTCGACTACGACTTCGGGCCGATCGAGCAGGCGCTCGGGATCGACTGCTTCTCGATCATCAGCCACTACCAGGCCATCGAGAAGGAGCACAAGAAGTACAACCACAGTGTCAGCGAGAAGGTGCGCGCACTCAGCGCCGCCATTGAGCAGGCGCCCGATGCGGATGCCGTGTTCGCCGTCGTCACCGGCTTCTACCGCGAGCATGGCGTCGGCATGTTCGGACTGAACAAGGTGTTCCGCATCCGGCACGAGGCCCGCACGCTTGAGCTCGAGCCGATCACGAACACGGTCGAGGTCCGGCTGTCCGACCTCATCGGCTATGAGATGCAGAAGCAGATGCTGGTCGACAACACCGAGGCCTTCATCGCCGGCCACCACGCCAACAACCTGCTGCTCTACGGCGACAGCGGCACTGGCAAGTCGACCTGCATCAAGGCGATCCTCAACGAGTACCATGCCAGCGGCCTGCGGATCGTCGAGTTCTACAAGCACCAGATGAAGGACCTCTCGGCGGTGATCACGCTGATCAAGAACCGCAACTACCGCTTCATCATCTACATGGACGACCTGTCGTTCGAGGACTTCGAGACCGAATACAAGTACCTCAAGGCCGTCATCGAGGGCGGCCTCGAGATCACGCCCGACAACGTCCTGATCTATGCCACGTCGAACCGGCGCCACCTCATCCGCGAGACCTGGACTGACCGCGGCGACACATCCCGGGACGGCGACGACATCCACCATTCCGACACGGCCGAGGAGAAGATGTCGCTGGTCAACCGCTTTGGTGTCACGATCCGCTTCGGCAAGCCGAACCAGCAGGAGTACCTCGAGATCGTGAAGGGCATCGCCCGCCGCTATCCGGAGATCACGCTGCCGGAGGATGTGCTGCTCAAGGAAGCCTACCAGTGGGGCATGTGGCACGGCAACATCTCCGGCCGCCGGGCCCAGCAGTTCATCAACCACTTGCTCGGCCAGGTCCCGGACACGGCGGACAGCGAATCCTGAGGGCACCATCCGTGCCGGCATGCGGCGCGAGAATGACGCGCAATCCGTATCAAGCGATCTCGAATGAATGCCATGCCCATGCTATGGTGTAGGCAAAACCATCCCGTCGCCACACTGGCGGCAAGGCTTTGCCGCCAGCTTGTCTGAAAGAGAGGAGCGATCTTATGCCCGTCCGTGAATCAACTGCCGTCTGGAACGGCACCCTGAATGAAGGCAGCGGCACGATGCGCCTGGCCTCCGGAGCTTTTGAAGGACCCTTCACCAAGGCATCCCGCTTTGAGAACGCCGCCGGCACGAATCCGGAAGAACTGGTCGGCGCAGCCCATGCCGGCTGCTTTTCCCAGTACCTCGCTGCCATCCTGGGCGATGCCGGCCATCCGCCGAAGCGCATCGCCACGTCCGCCAAGGTCCACCTGGGCGGCGGTCCGAAGATCACCCTGATCGAGCTTGCCACCATCGGCGAAGTGCCCGGCATCGACGAGGCCACCTTCATCGAGTTTGCCGAGCGTGCCAAGAAGGGGTGCCCGGTTTCGCAGGCCCTTGCCGCCGTCGACATGAAGCTCACGGCCCACCTCGGCTGAAGCCGCCGCGTATCCGGCTGAACTGGCCTTGATCCGGCTGAATCGGCCTTGACCCGGATGATCCGGCCATCCAACTGATCCGGCCATCCAACTGATCCGGCAGACAGATCCGGCAGACTGATCTGACCAGCTGATTTGATAGGCTGATTTGATAAGCTGATCTGACAGAAAAGGGGCCAGCCTGGTGGCTGTCCCCCTTTTTCGTGTGGATTCATGGCCGGGCGCCCGCTTCCGTGGGCGAGAGCCGGCCGGCTTCAGCCTTAGAGGAAACTGGCCAGCAGCGCGCCATTCAGCAGGGTGACCACGATGCCAACCAGCCAGAGCGATGCCTTCTCAAGGCGGTTGTTGGCGTACTTGCCCATGATCTCCTTTTTCGACGTCAGGTGGACGAGCGTGAAGATCGTGATCGGCAGCTGGATGCTCAGGACCATCTGCGAATAGATCAGTCCCTGGAAGGGCGAGGCGATCAGGAAGATCACGGCCACGGCCGCGACTGTGGTGATGAGCACGCCGGTCTTGGAATGGCTGTCGGCGATGTCGTAAGGCTCGGCGAACATGCCGGCGAAGATGCTGCCGCCGGCCATGCCCGCCGTGATGCTGGAGGACAGGCCCGCAAACAGCAGCGCTGCGGCGAAGACTGCGGAGGCCGCATTCCCGAGCAGGGGCCGCAGCATGATTGCCGCCTGGGACAGGTCCGTGACCTCGATCTTCTGGGCGAAGAAAGTGGCAGCGGCCATCAGGATCATGGCGCTGTTGATGCCCCAGCCGATGATCATCGAGAGCAGCGTGTCGCCGAACTCGTAGGTCAGCTGCCGGCGAATGGTTTCATCGTCCTCGAGATTCCACTGCCGGCTCTGGATGATCTCCGAGTGCAGGAAGAGGTTGTGTGGCATGACCACGGCGCCGAGGACGCTCATGATGATCGGCATCGCCCCCGGCGGGAAGGAAGGCGTCACCCAGCCGGCTGCCGCGGCACCCCAGTTGTTGTTCACCAGGCTGACCTCGAAGATGAAGGACAGCCCGATCAGGCTGACGAAGGCAATGATGATCCGCTCGATCTTGCGGTACGAGTTCGTGAAGAGCAGGAACAGGACCGTGGCCAGCACCAGCAGGGCGCCGATGCGGAGCGGCAGCCCGACCATCATGTTGAGCGCGATGGCGCCGCCGAGGATTTCCGCCAGGGCGGTGGATACCGAGGCGGCCATCGCTGTGCCCAGGATGAGGTTCTTCAGCCAGGGGCGAAGGTTCTCCGTCGTCGCCTCCGACAGGCACTTGCCGGTGACGATGCCCAGATGGGCGGCGTTGTGCTGCAGGACGATCAGCATGATCGTCGACAAGGTGACCATCCAGAGCAGCAGATAGCCGTAGGAAGAGCCAGCGGCAATGTTAGACGCCCAGTTGCCGGGGTCGATGAAGCCGACCGTCACCAGCAGGCCCGGCCCGATGTACTTGATGAAGTCGACGGCGGTCAGGCGCGGCCGGTGCACGCCCGGGAACCGGCTGACCGGGATCACGCCCTCATTCTCGGCTGTTTCAGGCGCGTCGAGCGTCGGCTTCCGCTTCATGTCATTCAAACAGCTCGGCTGCCTGCTTCAGGGTCTCGATGATCGGGATGTGCTGCGGGCAGACGCTCTCGCAGGCGCCGCAGGCGATGCAGCTCGAGGCCTTGCCGCC
>CAYOHO010000113.1:3242-6643 GCA_964403755.1 uncultured Oscillospiraceae bacterium | reverse complement strand
CATCCGCCACCTGAACGAAAAGGGCTACACGATCACCGTCATCGAACATGACATGAAGTTCGTCATGGGCACCTGCAACCGCATCCTGGTCCTCAACTTCGGCCAGAAGATCTGCGAGGGGACGCCGAACGAGGTCAAGTCGAACCAGGGTGTCATCGAGGCCTATTTCGGCAAGGGAACACTCAGCGGAGGACAGGCCTGATGCTGAAGATTGAGAACCTGGAAGTCTACTACGGCTATATCTCGGCCCTGAAGGGCATCAGCCTGGAAGTCAGGACCGGCGAAATCGTCACCCTGATCGGCGGCAACGGCGCCGGCAAGACAACAACCCTGATGAGCATCTCCGGCCTCGTCGAGAAGACTGCCGGCCAGATCACCTTCAAGGACCAGGACATCACGCGCGCCCCGGCCCACCAGATCGTGCGCATGGGCATCAGCCACGTACCCGAGGGACGCCTGATCTTTCCAGCCCTCACCGTCCAGGAGAACCTGATCGCCGGCACCTCCGGCAACCCGGCCCTGAAGAAGGAAAAGATCAAGCAGAACTTCGATATGGTCTGCGAGCTGTTTCCGCGCCTCCGCGAGCGCCTTCGCCAGGGCGGAGGCACGCTGTCCGGCGGCGAGCAGCAGATGCTGGCCATTGCCCGGGGCCTGATGATGGACCCGGAGCTGCTGATGCTGGACGAGCCTTCGCTCGGCCTGGCGCCAATCATTGTCGAGGAGATCTTCGAACTGATCCTCAATATCAAGAAGAGCGGCCGCACGATCCTGCTGATCGAGCAGAATGCCGCCATGTCGCTGCAGGTTGCCGACCGGGGCTATGTCCTCGAGACAGGCCGCATCTCCCTCTCCGGAACCGGACGGGCGCTCATGGCCAACCCAGAGGTCCGCAGGGCCTACCTTGGCATCTGAAGCGATAGAAAGGGAAGCCGCCATCATGATCAGCAAGGTCCTTTACGAAAACTTTCTCCAGATTCTCAAGGAAGAGCTCGTCCCCGCCCTCGGATGCACCGAACCGATCGCTGTTGCCTTTGCCGCCGCCAAGGCGCGCCAGGTGCTCGGACAGATGCCGGAAAGCGTGGAAATGCGCTGCAGTGGCAATATCGTCAAGAACGTCAAGGGCGTCACCGTTCCCAATAGCGGCGGCCTCAAGGGCATCGAATCGGCCGCCCTGCTCGGCATCGTCGGCGGTGATGCCGGCGCCGGACTTGAGGTCCTTGAAGGCATCACCGATGATCAGCGCGAACAGGCCCGCAAGCTGCTGGAGGCGCGTGTCTGCACCGTCAAGCTGCTCAGCGGCGGCGACAACCTCCACATCATGGCAGCCATGAACGGCGGCGGACACTCGGCCCTGGTCGAGATCAAGTCGGCGCACACCCATATCACCCGCATCGAGCGTGATGGCAAGGTTCTCTTCGAGCAGGCGCTTCCATCCGTCCACAAGGCTGCAGGCACCGAAGCCAGGGATAGCCAGCCCGACTATGGCCTGCTGACCATCCAGGATATCCTGGACTTCGCCGAGACCGTCCGCATCGACGATGTGCGCCCGATCCTCGACAACCAGATCCGCCTCAACATCGCCATCTCTGACGAAGGGCTCAAGCATGACTGGGGTGCCAACGTCGGCAGCACGCTGATCGAAGTCTTCGGCAATGATGTGCGCACCCGGGCCAAGGCCCGCGCCTCGGCCGGATCGGACGCCCGCATGAGCGGCTGCGCCCTGCCGGTTGTCATCAACAGCGGCAGCGGCAACCAGGGCATGACTGTTTCGCTGCCCGTCATCGAATATGCGATCGAGCTCGAGGCTGGCGACGAACGCCTGTATCGCGCGCTCGTGATCAGCAACCTGGTCTCGATCCACCAGAAGCACCGCATTGGACGGCTCTCCGCCTATTGCGGCGCGGTCAGCGCCGCCGCCGGCAGCGGCGCCGGCATCGCCTACCTGCACAATATGGGCCTGTCCGGCATCTCGGAGACCATCACCAACACGATAGCCAACGTCGGCGGCATTGTCTGCGACGGCGCCAAGCCTTCCTGTGCAGCCAAGATCGCTTCTTCGGTCGACGCTGCCATCATGGGCTTCGAGATGAGCCGCAAGAGGCAGACATTCGCACCCGGCGAGGGCCTGGTCAAGGACGACATCGAGCAGACCATCGCCAGTGTCGGCCGCATGGGCCGCGACGGCATGAAGGAGACAGACCTGGAGATCCTCAACATCATGATCGAGACACCGGGTGAACCGTCCGGATCGGACGATATCGATACGGTCATGGAATCCGCGTCGGCCAATGCCGAGGTGGGTTCCGTGCCTGATCCAGCCTGAGAACGGTGAAGAGCACCCGGCAGAAAGCCGGCGTGCCCGGTGACGCAAGCCAGAACCGGCACGGATGCAATCAGCAAAGCACGACGCACAAGAGGAGATTGAATTTTATGCGCAAGATCATCAACAATCCCGAAAACTTTGTCGATGAGACGGTGGAAGGCATCATCCTGGCCTACGGCGACCGACTCAAGCTGCTGAATGGCGACCGCCGTATCATCCTGAATGCCCGGCCGGTCGCAGACGGCAAGGTCGGCATCGTCACTGCCGGCGGCAGCGGCCATTTGCCAGTGTTCCTCGGCTACGTCGGCCAGGGAATGCTTGATGGCTGCGCCATCGGCAATGTCTTTGCCTCGCCCTCCGCCCAGAAGATGGCCGACATGATCAAGGCCTGTGACCGCGGCAGCGGTGTCCTTTGCCTCTATGGCAACTACGGCGGCGACAACCTGAACTTCGATCTGGCCTGCGAGACGGTCGACTTCGATGACATCCAGACCCGCACCGTGCGGGTGCGCGACGATGTCGCCTCCAGCCCGAAGGAGACCGCCGAGAAGCGTCGCGGCGTCGCCGGCATGGTCTATGCCTTCAAGATCGCCGGCGCGGCCGCCGAGCGCATGATGTCGCTCGACGAGGTGGCTGCCATGGCCCAGAAGGCACTCGACAACACGCGCTCGATGGGCGTGGCGCTGTCCCCCTGCATCGTCCCAAGCGTCGGCAAGCCGACCTTTAGCATTGGTGAAGATGAAATCGAGATCGGCATGGGCATCCATGGCGAACCGGGCATCGAAGTGGCCAGGCTGATGCCAGCCGACGCAGTGGCAGATACCCTGCTGGACAAGATTCTCGCCGACCTACCGCTCGCAGCCGGTGATGAGGTCTCTGTCATGGTCAACGGCCTCGGCGCAACCCCGCTCGAAGAGCTCCTGATTGTCTATCGCCGCCTGCACAGCCGGCTCGCCGGCATCGGCGTGACGGTCTATATGCCGCACATCGGCGAGTTCGCCACCTCCATGGAGATGGCTGGCCTTTCGGTCACGCTGCTCAAGCTCGACGCCGAGCTCAAGGAGCTCCTGCGCAGCCC
>CAYOHO010000113.1:0-3142 GCA_964403755.1 uncultured Oscillospiraceae bacterium | reverse complement strand
GGCTGCGACACCTTTCTACACCAACAGCAACAAATGATCGGACAACCGCTGCGCAGCCCGGCTGCGACACCTTTCTACACCAACAGCAACAAATGATCGGACAACCGCTGCGCATAACCGACAGCGGAAATCCGGAAGGGAAGAGAAACATGAATCGTGAATCCCTGCGTGCGGCGATGGCCGAGGTCAGCGCCATCATGACGGCTAACCGAGACTACCTGATCCAGCTCGACCAGCAGAATGGCGACGGCGATCTCGGCATCTCCATGAGCGACGGCTACAAGGCGGCCGCCGCCTATCTGGCCAGCGCCGAGGAAACCGACCTTGGCCGCCTGCTTATGAAGGCATCTTCAGTCTTCAACGAGGCAGCGCCATCTTCGCTCGGCACCATAACCGCCTTCGGGTTCATGGGCATGGCAAAGGCACTCAAGGGCCATGAGATCGTGACGCTGAGCGAACTCGCCGCGGCTTTCCAGGCCGGTATCGACGAAATCATGAAGAAGGCCGGTTCCAAGCCCGGGGAGAAGACCATCCTGGATGCAATTTGCCCGGCCGTGGAAGCGCTCCGTAATCACAGCGGCGAACCGGCCGACCAGGCTTTCGCTGCCGCCAGCGCGGCGGCCGCGTCAGGCTCCGAAAGTACGCGTGCCATGCGATCGGTTCATGGGCGGGCTGCCTATTACGGCGACAAGAGCATCGGCCTGATCGATGGCGGCTCGGTCGTCGGCGCCCTCCTCTTCAAGGCCCTGGCTGACTACGCAGCCCGTGCCTGATCTGGCAACCTGATCTGGCAACATGAGCCAGAAGCCTGACCTGAACCTGGTCGAACCTGATCTGCACAGGCCTGGCATGCCGCCTCTCGACAGCTTGCCAGGCCTTTTCTGTTGCCGTTATTCATGGTGCTGACACGGCCGGATGCGGTAATATCGATAGAACTTTGCTTGACTGGCGAATGATAATTGATTGGTCAGACCAGACAGTGATATAATTAGCTGTCTGGTCTGGATCTGCGGCGGGCACTGCATCGCATGGCGGACCGGCTCCAGGCAGGCAGTGACGCTCCGGATGACTGAATTCCGCAAGAGCCGTCACTGCTGCCGCCAGAAGGAAACCTGGAAAAAGATGTAAGGAAGGTCTGCAACAATGGGAATGGTAGAAGAGATTCTGAAACCGGTACAGCTGCCCCGCATGGTCCGCATCCGCCAGCAATTTGACGCGTCGAAGATCGAAGATGTGCCTGCTGTCGTCCGCGCCGAGCTTGAGAGAGAAGCCATCTCCTCGACCATCCTGCCCGGCAAGCGCATCTGCCTGACGGCTGGCAGCCGTGGCGTGGACAACGTCGCACTGGTCCTCAAGACCATTGCCGCCTTCCTGAAGGAAAAGGGCGCCATCCCGTTCATCATCCCCGCCATGGGCAGCCACGGCGGCGCGACGGCTGAAGGCCAGCTCAAGATCATCAACGACTACAACGTCACCGAGGAATTCTGCGGCTGCGAGATCATCTCCTGCATGGACACGGTCGAGATCGGCAAGACTCCCGAGGGCCAGGCCGTTTACATCGACAAGCATGCGGCAGAAGCCGACGGCATCATCGTCGTCGGCCGCATCAAGCCCCACACCGCCTTCCGCGGCGAGTACGAGAGCGGCATCATGAAGATGATGGCGATCGGCCTCGGCAAGCAGTACGGCGCCCAGGCCTGCCACTATGAGGGCTTCAAGAAGATGGCCCATATGGTTCCGATGTTCGGCAACACCATCCTGCAGAACTGCAACGTCCTGTTCGGTGTCGGCCTGATCGAGAACGCCTTTGACAAGACCTGCATCATCAAGGCGCTAACCCCGGCCGAGATCATCACCGAGGAGCCCAAGCTGCTCAAGATCGCCTTCACCAAGATGCCGAAGATCAAGATCGAGAACGGCGACATCCTGATCGTCGACCAGATCGGCAAGAACATCAGCGGCGACGGCATGGACCCGAACGTCTCCGGCACCTGGGCAACCCCCTATGCCAGCGGCGGTTTCCAGAAGCAGCGCGTGGTCGTTCTCGACCTCACCGAGGAAACGCACGGCAACAGCAACGGCCTCGGCATGGCCGACACGACCACCTACCGCGCCTATGAGAAGGCCGATTCCGATGCCTCCATCCCCAATGGACTGACCTCCCTGATCCTCAACGTGCTCAAGATCCCGGCCCGCTTCCGCAGCGACGAGCTGGCCATCAAGGCTGCCGCCAAGACCTGCACCGAAGGCGACCGCAATAACCTGCGCATTGTCCGGATCAAGGACACGCTCCACCTCGGCGAGATCTGGATTTCCGAGGCCATGCTCGAAGAAGCCAAGGCGATGCCGGACATCGAGATCCTCAGCGAACCCGCACCGTTCGCCTTCGACGCCAACGGCAACCTCTTCTGAAGAGGGCGCCATTCATTCGCCCAGATATGGCATAAGGCGATCACGCAGACCGCTTCAGACCACAGGAAGACCCCTGCCGAACGCCCGTCCGGCAGGGGTCCTTTTCTGGCTGAAAGTCGAGCGTGAACTCGATGCGGCCATCCAGCGCATTGCCTTTACCAGATCCCTGGCATGAGGCGATACCTGACCCGCTTGCTGTATTCCTCGTAGCCATCGAGTTCACGCTTGAGGTAACGGTCTTCCATGGCGGTCCGTACGATGAAAAGAACGATCGTCAGGAGCACGACAATCCACGTGAACCAGCCGCCGGCAATCATCGCTGCAGCCAGATAGTAGAGGATTGACCCTGCGTAGCCGGGATGCCGGACGATCGAATAGACGCCCCTTGAAATGACATTCTGCCTTCGTTCGCGCTGGATACGCACTGTGCCGGAAAAGAACGGATTTTGAAACATGGCGATCGTCCCGACAAGATATCCGGCGGTCAGGATGACAGTTCCAATGGCCATCAGTTCAAAGGACCGTATAAAATCCCTGCCCAGCCGATGCTCCATGCCCAGAACAATGGCAAAGATCAATGTCAGCAGGCTGAATAGCTTGATCAGGACGACATCAAAGGCAGCCTTGTCTTCATGCTCCATCGAATGGCTGCGTTCACGGAAAAGATCGGGATTCTTGAGCCGCAGCAGGCTTCGGCTGACCAGGAAGCCCAGACTCTGGAACACAAGCA
>CAYOHO010000112.1:0-6666 GCA_964403755.1 uncultured Oscillospiraceae bacterium | reverse complement strand
GCAGTCAACGCGAACGTGATCGAGGCCATGCAGCCCATTTTCCTCCTGATCCTGCAATATCTGCTGTTCCGGGAAAAGGTCGGCCTGTCTTCTATAATGGTCATGTTCATCCCGATCGGCGGCGTCCTGGTCATCGCGCTCGCCGACCACCGCGGCGCCGGCGGCGGGTCCCTGTATGGCGATTTCCTGGCGATCCTGACCACCCTGAGCTTTGCCATTTATTTCCTGTGCGGCCGGTGCGTGCGCTGCCGCGTTTCCCTATGGGTCTATACCATGGTGGTCTATATCGTCAGCGCGGTGGTCATTGCCGTCCTGGTCATTGGCTTCCAGCACGTGGACGTTCTGGCCATCGACCAGCGCGGCCTGTTCCTGGCCATGAGCCTCGGACTTCTTGGCTCGGTTGTCGGCCAGTCGATCTTTGCCTATTCCCTGAAGTTCATCCAGGCGACCACATTGGCGATGATCACACTCGTGGGCCCGGTCTATGTGGCGGCCCTGTCGTTTGTGCTGAGCGGCGAAGTGCCGATGACCCCGGTCTACATCGGCGGAACGCTGATCCTGGCGGGCATATTCTGCTTCATCCGGCTCGAGGCGAAAAGGGCGCGCAGCGACAGTGAAGGCTCACCCTCACCCTGAACTGCAGTCATGATCCGGTTCGGATGACTGCCGGGCAGCCAGCGTCCGCCGAGCAGACGACGCCCGCCGGGCATCCGGGGTCCGCCTGGCATCCCTTGACAGTCCGGTATTTACGCCCTATTCTAAAGATAGTTTATAAAGTATCTTTAATATGGGCGGAATCATGAACACGAATCAATCAGCAGGTCATATAAGCCCAATCGAACCAGGCCCGTCCAACCTGATCCGGCAGAGCAACCTGGACCGCTTGCGCCAGGTGCTCCGGACGCTGCGCACGGCGACGAAGCCGCAGCTGGCGCGGCAGACCGGCTTGAGCGTGGTCACCATCAATGCCCTGGTCGAAGCCCTCGCCGCTGCCGGCGAGATTACGGCTGAGGAGCCGATCCTTGCGACCGGCGGCCGGCCGGCCATGACCTATGCCTATAATGCGCGCTTCCGTCTGGCCCTGGCCATCCATGCCGCCGAAGATCAGGGCCGGGACACCGTCCACGCCGATGTCATCGACCTTCAGGGTGCCGTCATCGACCATCGGGAATCGGTGTTCGACGAGATCTCTGAGACCGCAATCGAGCAGGTGATCGCGGACATGCTGGACCGGCATGCGGCGATTCGCGCAATCGGCATCGGGCTGCCGGGCATCGAGACCGACCGCGGCCTTGTGGTTGACTATGCGGCCCTGGCCGGAAAAGCGCTGATCGACCGTCTGGGCGATCGGTTCCAGATGCCGGTGGTTTTTGAAAATGACGTCAACGCCGCCATACTGGGCTTCTGCGCGGACAAGCCGGGCCCGGGCAGGACCGTCGTCGGCATCTATCTGCCGGAGAAGTACCCGCCTGGCGCCGGGATCTGCATCGATGGCCGCATCCACAGGGGCTGCAACGGATTCGCCGGTGAAGTCAAGCACCTGAAGGGCCCGGTCGACTGGAACCGGCCGGAGGCGATCGCCGGCAGCCTGGCGGCAGCCCTGGCAAACCTGATCATCACGTTCACCTGCGTCCTCGATCCCGACCAGATTGTCATCTATCGCCAGAACCTGCCCGAAAGCACGCTGGCCGCGGCCCTGGCCGAATGCCGCCGGACCAGCCCGGCAGTCCGGCTGCCGGAAATCGTCGCCTCGAACCGGTTCCGGGCCGATTATGCCATCGGCATCAGCCAGATTGCCCTGCGAACGCTGGCACCCCGTCTGGAAGCGAGCACCGGACAGCCATGATCACCATCCTGCTCATCATCATCTATATCGCCTTCATCAGCCTGGGGCTCCCCGACGCCATGCTGGGCGCTGCCTGGCCGACGATCCAGGCCAGCCTGGCCCTGCCGATCGCAGGGGCCGGCCTGATCTCGATGATCATCTCTGGCGGAACCATCCTGTCCAGCACCCTGAGCGGCCGCCTGATCGAGCGCCTGGGGACCGGAAAAGTCACGCTGGCCAGCGTCGCCCTGACAGCCATGGCCTTGCTCGGCTTTTCATGGAGCCACAGCTACCTGCCGCTCTGCCTGCTGGCCGTTCCGCTCGGCCTGGGCGCCGGCGCCGTCGACGCCGCGCTGAACCAGTTCGTCGCGCTGCACTATTCGGCCCGGCACATGAACTGGCTGCACTGCTTCTGGGGCGTGGGCGCCACAGCCGGCCCCGTGGTCATGTCGTTTGCCATTGCCCGTCAGGGGGCCTGGCAGCTCGGCTACCGGATCGTCGCGCTGATCCAGATTGTCCTGGTGCTGATCCTGATGGCCTCCCTCCCGATCTGGCGCATCTTTCACGACCGCCTCGGATCCAGCCAGGCGCCGGCGGAAGGCGGCAGCCGGAGCCGCATCCGGATGCTGCCGGGCATCCGGCCGGCCCTGCTGGGCTTCTTCAGCTACTGTGCCCTGGAAACGACCGCCGGCCTGTGGGGCGCCAGCTACCTGGTGCAGACGAGGGGTGTGACTGCAAGCATCGCAGCCGGCTGGGTGTCCCTGTATTACCTCGGCATCACGCTCGGCCGCTTTGCCAATGGCATCCTGACCGCACGTTTCAGCAACCCGACCCTCATCCGCGGCGGCCAGGTCCTGATCGGGACCGGTGCCGGGCTGCTCCTGCTCTTCAGCCATCCGGCGGTCAGCATGGCCGGCCTGATCCTGATCGGACTCGGCTGCGCCCCGATCTTCCCGTCCATGCTGCACGAGACGCCGGTGCGCTTCGGAGCGGAGAACACCATCCGCCTGATGGGCCTGCAGATGGCGTTCGCCTACATGGGAACCACCCTAGTCCCGCCCACGCTTGGCCTGCTGATGGCCGCGACCGGCGTCCGGTTCTATCCGGCGCTGCTCGGGATCCTGCTGGCCGTCCTGCTGGCAAGCAGCGAACGGACTCTCTTGACCGCTCATTGGCCGGCCGGCCCGAGCCGCCTTCCCTAGCCCCGGGAAAAGAAAAAGCCCTGAAACCTTGCAGTTTCAGGGCCTTGCTTGGCGCGCCCGGCAGAGATCGAATCCACAACCTTCTGATCCGTAGTCAGACGCTCTATCCAGTTGAGCTACGGGCGCGTATCTGACAGCAGGGTTAAGTATATTGGCTTTCCCGAGGTTTGTCAAGGTGGTATAATGAGTTTCTCAGACGATTATTCCGCCCCCGGCGAGCCAAAAAACCCATTGCCAGTCCCCCTGCAGCCATCTCATCGGCGACAGCCAGCCAAGGAGACCCGTCCATGCCCCTTCCCGTTCCTTCCCATCTGGAGCCGCTGCCGCTCGATTCCCTGTTCAACGCCCGCGATCTCGGCGGCGTGCCGCTGCCCGATGGCCGCACCACGGTGCATCACCGCTTCCTGCGTTCGGACGAGACCGGCAAGATTTCCGACAGCGACATCGGTCGTCTGCTCGCGTATCCGCTGGAGCTGGTGATCGACCTGCGAACCCCCGAGGAGATCGCCCAGCTGCCCAGCCGCTTCAGCAGCCTCCCTGGCGTGCGCTATGAGAACATATCGCTCCTCGGCCGCGACCTCGACACCGGCATCGGCGCCGTTGTGCCGCACCAGCCCGGCCGCACCGAGACCACCCTCGGCGATCTCTACATCCATATGCTGATCCATGCCGGACCGCAGATTGCGGCCGTCTTCAGCCTGATGGCCGGCCAGACGGCCGGCGCAACCCTGTTCCACTGCCTGCACGGCAAGGACCGCACCGGCCTGGTCGCGGCCCTGCTGCTCAAGCTGGCCGGCGCCAGCGAAGCGGATATCATCGCCAACTACGCCATCAGCAGCCAACTGCTCTGGCCCTGGTTCCAGACCTTCTGGCACAGCATCCCCTTCGGGACCCGCCGCTTTCTCAACACCGATCCGCAGCACATGGAAGAGACCCTGGACTTCTTCAACCGGAACTATGCCGACACCAGCCAGTACCTGCGCCGGATCGGCGTAAGCGCCCGGGAGATCGAGACCCTGCGCTGCCGCCTGACTGCCGCCTGACCGCTGCCTGATCGCTGCCGGCTTGCCGCCGCCTGACCGCCGCCTGACCGCTACCGGCTTATTGCCGCCTGACCGTCGCCTGACCGTCAAGCGCCAGCGAAAGCTTCCGGGAAGCGATCGCTTCTCAATAAGGCCGAGCCGCACCGAACGGCCCGGCCTTTGCTTATAGTCCGGGAAGCGATCGCTTCTCAGGCTCAGCTCTCGCTGAAGGTCAGGGTAATCCGGCTGATGGCGCGGCTGTCGAGCTGGAAATCCATCTTCAGGCTGTATTTCTCGAGCGTGCCGGTGACCGTCCCGCCGGTCTCGTCGGCAAACGGGTACTTCAGCAGCAGGCTGTTCAGCGACTGGCCGATCCCGAGGCCGGAGGCCGTCAGGAAACGGTCGCTGGTCAGGGTGATGCGGCTGACCCGGACGCGCCAGTACTGGTGCTGGTCACAGCGGCCGGTGCCCTCGACAACGATGCCATCGTAGTAGGCGATCATGTGGTGCTCGCCATTGGCCAGCAGCTTGCAGGTCGTATCGTCATGGGAGATCGCGCGGCCGGCGATTTCGGTCATCTGCGACGAGGTCAGCACCGGCATCTGCCCGTTCTGGAGCTTGCCGAAATTGAGCACCGTCTGTCCCTTGCTGATGAACGCCAGATCGGACAGGGCCAGCGTATCCGGAATCACATCATCGATGAGGAAGCCGGTGGCGCCGTCGGCGTAGATGGTCAGGCGACGTGTTCCCAGCTTGGTCCGGGCCGTGTTTTCATAGACGCTTTCGACAAACGTGATGCGGTCCGGCATCACCATGGCCACCCGGAAGGACGGGCTGGCCGTGGCAACCACGCTGTGGTAGAAGGTCAGGATCCGGTCCGCCTTCTGCAGACGCGCCTCCGGCGTGTCGGCGCTGCTGCGGATGAGAACCGCCAGCGCCTCGCGGTCGGAGCGGTCAATCGCATCAAAGTAGAGCGTGGCATAGTTCTGGAGCGCCAGGGCCCGCCGGATGGGCGCCGGGTCCAGGTACGGCGTGCCGTCCTCCGACACCTGCTGGAAATAGGCAATGCGCTGGGCCGGGTCATTGCTGGTTCCCGTCTGGAAGTAGAAGCCTTCGTGCTTCAGGCTGGCTCCGAAGCGCAGGTCCTGGAGCAGCTGGGCCAGCTCCTTGTCGTCGATGCGGGTGAGCGACGCGATGTTGCCGTTGGCCATCCGCCGGAGCAGCCGGATGTACTGGACGTATTCGTCCAGCAGGATGCCCTGGCGCTGGGAGTCGGGAATGGACTGGAACAGGCTGGTGACCTGGTCCTGCTGGTTGATCGATTCGGCCACGCGCTGGGCGAGCATGAAGGAGCCAAGCGTGTTGGGCCGGCCGGTTGCCTCGGATGTCGAGCCAGCGGGCGCGCTGCCGGTCGTCGCGGTGCTTCCGCCGGACTGGCAGGCAGCAAGCAGCAGCAGTGTGGCCAGCAGGAAGGCGGCTGCAGCGGTCATGATGCGGCGGGTCCGCCGATTATGCGCCAGCATGTGCCCCTGCCGGTCGATGATCGCGAACATCGACTCAAACAGGGCGGTCATGCTGCCGCCCTGGAAATGATCGCTCGTCTGTCGTCCGGGCATTTGCCGCCCTCCTTCCGATGCTGTGTCCTGATCCATTAAAGCAAAAAACCGGATAACTGGCCACCCGCCATGCGCCGGCTTGCCAGCCGGGCGACCGGTTCCGTCAGGCCGCGTTTACGGCGTCAGGCCCGGCTGGCACGCTCGGATCCGGACTGCGGTGTCAGACCCGGATAGCGGGCAGCGAACTTGCGCCGGGCGCGCCGCAGCGCATTGTCGATCGACTTCACGCCCACACCGAGGCTGTCGGCAATCTGCTGGTAGCTGCGGCCTTGCATCAGGAGCAGGACCGACTTGAGCTCGAGCGGGCTCAGCTCGCGCTTGAGAAAGCCGTGCACCGCGGCGGCCGCCTCCTTGCCCATCATCGCTTCCTCCGGTCCGTCTGGCGATGCTTCCGTGAAGACATCGAGCAGGCTCTGGCCGGATTCGCTGTCCGGGCCGTTCAGCGCCTGCAGCGAGACCGACTGGTTCAGGGGGCCATGCTTGCGGCGGGAGGCGCGGCGGACGGCGTCGGTGATCTGGGCCTGGACGCAGGCGGCCGCGAAGGCGGCAAACGGCATCCGGTGTTCCGGCTGGTAGGTCCGGATCGCCTTGAAGAGCCCGATCATGCCTTCCTGGATCACGTCCTCGCGGTCGGCGCCGGCCATGAAGAATTCGCTGGCACGTGCCCGCACCAGCGCCTTGTAGCGGTTGAGCAGATCCTCCATGGCCGCAGCCTCGCCCAGCTGGGCGAGGCGCGCCAGATCGGCATCCGGCACGGGGCTGGCCGCTTCCGCCTTGCGGTTGGCCGCTGATGACGCTTCAGCCGGATCAGACCCGGTCCGGACCTTCCGGGCAGGGTTCATTTTTTCGGGCGATGCCGCTGGTGCATCGCTTCAAAGACGATGATCCCGGTGGCGACCGCGGCATTGAGCGAGTTCACCTTGCCGCGCTGGGGAATGGCAATGAGGAAGTCGCAGTGCCGGCGCAGCAGCGGACCGATGCCCTCGCCCTCGCTGCCGACG
>CAYOHO010000111.1:0-6696 GCA_964403755.1 uncultured Oscillospiraceae bacterium | reverse complement strand
AGTTTTCGGCTGCCACCCTGCGCAGGAAGATCCAGCCGCAGCTCGAACGGTTCAGCCGCGACCTCCTGCCGGAGACCTGCCGGATTCCCTCCCTGGACTTGCCGCTGCCGTTTCCCGAGATCGACCTGGATGATCTCGAAGGGGCGCTGGACCAGTTGGCTATCGAACGGCTGCCGACCGACCGGCCGCGGATCAATCAGCCGCCGACTGACCGGCCGGTCAGGCCGAGCTTACGGCTGCCCGGCGGTGCCAGCCAGGCCAGCCGGCTGCTGGACGATTTCATCCGGAACAAGCTGCCGCACTATGGTGCGCTCAAGAGCGACCCGGGGCTGGACTATGGCTCGAACCTGTCGCCCTACCTCCATTTCGGGCAGATTTCCCCGCTCGAGGTCTATCGGCGGGTTCTGGCGGAAGCGCCCGCCAGCGCTGATGCGCAATCAGCGGCGGCGCCTCTGGCGGATTCGGCAGCCGCCTTCCTCGAGGAGCTGACGGTCAGGCGCGAGCTGAGCATGAACTTTGTCTTCTACAACCCGGACTACGACTCGTACAGCGGCCTGCCGGCCTGGGCCCGGGCCACGCTGGCGAAGCACGCAGCCGATCCGCGGGCCGTGACGTACACGCTGGCGGAACTCGAGAATGCCCAGACCCATGATGCCTTCTGGAACGCGGCTCAGTGGGAGATGGTGCTGACCGGCAAGATGCATGGCTACATGCGGATGTACTGGGGCAAGAAGATTCTGGAATGGAGCCGGACCCCGGAGGAAGCCTTCCGTCATGCCCTGCTGCTGAACAACAAGTACAGCCTGGACGGCCGCGACCCCAATGGATTTGCCGGGGTTGCCTGGTGCTTCGGCAAGCACGACCGCCCCTGGGCAGAACGCCCGGTCTTCGGCAACATCCGGTACATGAACGACAAGGGCCTGACCCGGAAATTCGACATGGCGCGATATCTTCGGAAAATCGAGGCCCTGCGGGCGGAACGGACGCTCTAGGCGCCCATCCATTTTGCCGACGGGCATGCCGAATCGCTGGCGGTGCATTCTGTACCGTCAGCCGGGTATTCCGTTTTGCCAGCCATGTTCGGGGACCGGGGCGCCAAGGGCCCCGGCCCGACGCAGATGGCCTTCCGGAAAATCGGACTTGCCTTGCATGACCGGAATGCCGCATCATTGGCGGTGAAGAACTTCCTCGACTGCCTGCCGTTTTGCTGCCCTCGGCTGGCCTGAAATCCGCCGAACCGGCTAGCCGCATCCGCCGCCGCTGACTTCACTGGAGAACACCATGCGCCGACAGCCCCTGATCCTGATTTTCCTGTCCCTTATCCTGACCGCGGTTCTCGTCACAGGCTGCGGCTCCGCGCCGCGCAGCGTCATTGCGGCCGGGCGCGGTCTGAACCTCTTTGTCGCGACCGATATCCACTATCTGGCCGAAAGCATCAATGACCATGGCGAGGCCTTCAGGAAATATATCTCGACCGGCGATGGCCGGCAGTACGAAGACATGGCCGCGATCACCGAGGCGTTTGTCCGCGATGTTTCAGCAGCGCGGCCGGATGTGCTCATCATCAGCGGCGACCTGACCAACAACGGGGAGCGCGAGAGCCATGTCGAGCTGGCCCGTAAGCTGAAGCGCATGGAAGATGCGGCTGGAACCCGTGTCTTTGTCATTCCGGGCAACCATGACATCCAGAACCCCTATGCCAGGGGCTTCAAGGGTGCGCAGCAGTTCAAGGCCGAGAGCGTCAGCAGCGGTGACTTCGCCCGCATCTACAAGGACTTTGGCTATGGCGAGGCCATCTCGCGCGACCGCGGCACCCTGAGCTATCTGGCGGCGCCTTCCGATGACCTCTGGCTCCTGATGCTGGACACCTGTGTCTACCAGGACAACGAGGAGCTCGGCGCGCCGGCAGCCTACGGCCGCATCGGCCCTGAAACGTTCGACTGGATCCGGTCCTGTGCCCGCTTGGCAAAGGAGAAGAACGCCCGGATCGTGACCGTCATGCACCACAACCTGCTGGTCCATACCCTGACGATGCGCAGCGGCTACACACTGGACAACAATGAGGCGGCGATCGACGTGTTCCGGGCGTGCGGACTGAACCTGGTCCTGAGCGGCCATATCCACATCCAGGATATCGAGGTCCGCAAGGACGGCGGAGAGCCCCTGACCGAAATCGTCACCAGCGCGCTGATCGTCAGCCCCATCCAGTACGGCATCCTGAAGTTCGACCCGATGCAGGGCTTCGACTACCGGACGGCAGCGGTGGATGTCGCCGGCTGGGCCCGGGCGACCGGTTCCACCGACGAGAACCTGAAGGATTTCCCGGCGTATGCCCGGGCTCATTTCGCCGGCGCGTCCTACCAGCGCACGCTTCGGCGCCTGACCGACGCCGGCTTCGGCACCGAGGCGGAGCGGCAGCTGATGGCCGAGACCTCGAGCCTTCTGAACGTGAACTTCTTCGCCGGAACCGTGGACACCGTACGCGCCGAGGTCCTGAAGTCGAAGGGCTACAGCCTCTGGCGGGACGCGGCGGAGCTGGATTCCCTTTCCGGATACCTCAACGGCATGCTTTATGATGACGGGACGCCCAACACCCGGCTGACGATCCCCTTCGGCGCCGGCCACGGCTCGGGCGGCTGAGATGAGCCCGGTGACGGCGGAAGGCAGACAAGGACCGGAGGAGGCTGACATGAACCGGAGGAAGCTGACATGAACCGGAAGGTCAAGGCCATCGTGTTCGCATTCCTGGCAGCCGTCTTCTATGCGGTCAACAGCCCGCTGTCGAAGCTGCTTCTGCGGGCGATTGCGCCGGCCTTCCTGGCGTCGTTCCTGTATCTCGGCGCCGGCATCGGCATCGGGATCCTGTACCTGTCTGGAAAGGGTCGCCCCGGAACGGCAGCGGAGCGGCTTTCGCGGCCGGACCTGCCCTATGTCGTCGGCATGATCGCACTCGA
Organism: uncultured Oscillospiraceae bacterium; assembly: GCA_964403755.1. Classification (GTDB taxonomy): domain Bacteria; phylum Bacillota; class Clostridia; order Saccharofermentanales; family UBA5734; genus JAXGXQ01. Next base: position 3,742 of record CAYOHO010000111.1, on the reverse strand, counting down.
CATCGCCGCCCCGATCCTGCTGATGTTCGGACTGGTGAGCGCGACCTCCGCGAATGCCTCCCTGCTGGGCAACTTCGAGATCGTGGCGACATCACTGATCGCCCTCCTGGTGTTCCGGGAGGCGATCTCCCCGCGGCTGTGGCTGGCGATCCTGCTCATCACCCTGTCCAGTGCGCTGCTTTCGCTGGAGGACCTCTCCGGGCTGCACTTCTCCTTCGGGTCCGTGCTGGTCCTGCTGGCTGCGGCCTGCTGGGGCTTCGAGAACAACTGCACGCGCATGATCTCGGCCCGCAACACCTTCCAGATCGTCACGCTCAAGGGCATCTTCTCCGGGATCGGCTCCTTCATCGTCGCCCTGGTCCAGGGCGACCGGCTGCCGCCGGTCCAATGGCTGGCCGCGGCCCTGGCGCTGGGCTTCGTCGCCTATGGCCTCAGCATCTTCCTCTATGTGCGCGCCCAGCACACGCTCGGCGCGGCCAAGACCAGCGCCTATTATGCCATCGCGCCGTTTGCCGGTGCGCTGCTGTCGTTCCTGATCCTGCGGGAGCCGGTCAGCGGAAACTACCCGGCGGCCCTGCTGGTCATGGCGGCCGGCTCCGTGCTGGTCGTCGTCGACACGCTGCTCCTGAGCCATGCCCACCGGCACACGCATGTCTTTGTGCATACGCATGGCGGCAGCACGCACAGTCATGTTGTCGAGCATGCGCATCCCCACCGGCACTATCTGAAGGAGGAACGGCATGGCCATCACCATTCGAGGGATCCCCATGATCCATCGTGAGAACCCATCGGCGCCGGCAGCGGCCGCCGATCGAAAGGAGCGCTCATTCATGGACAAGCCGCAATCCGAACCTGCCGGAATCTCCCTGTCTGCCCAGGTGCGCGAATACACAGCCCGGCTGGCCGACGGCCGGATCCAGCAGGCCTACCGGGGCATCCTGGCGTTTATGTCCGGTCTGCAGGCTGGACTCGAAGCCCGATATCCGGACCATGCCGTCAGCTCGCTCTACCCCGGCTACCTGGACATGACCTATTTTGCCGTAACGTCACCGGAACTGAAGGCTCGTCGGCTGAAGATCGCCCTGGTCTACCTGCATGCCGAGGGCCGCTTCGAGGCCTGGCTGGCCGGCGCCAACCGCCAGGTCCAGGCCGATCTGGTCCGTCAGCTCGGCGGCCGCGACCTGGGCAGATACCAGCTGTCCCATATTCAGCCGGGTGTGGATGCGATCATCGCCGCCGTCCTGGACGGCCAGCCGGACTTCGACAACCCTGCGGCGCTGGGTGAACGGCTGGAAGCCGGCATCCTGGCCTTTGCGGATGACATGGCAGCGCTGGTGGCAAGGACATGAGCCGGCCTGGTCTTCCGCCGCGCCGACTTGTGCGGCCCCCGCGCCTGCGCCCCGGCGACACCGTCGCTGCCGTCAGCCTCTCCTGGGGCGGGGCCGGCGACCCTTCACTGCTCTGGCGCTACGAGCTCGGCAAGCAGCGCCTGCAGGACGTCTTCGGCCTGAACGTGGTCGAGATGCCGAACACCCTGAAAGGGTCGGAATATCTCTACCAGCATCCCGAGGCGCGGGCCGCCGACCTCCTGGCGGCATTCGCCGATCCGGCCATCCGCGGCATCTTTTCCTGCATCGGCGGCGAGGACAGCATCCGCCTGCTGCCGTACATCGATTTCGAGCGGATCCGTTCCAGCCCGAAGGTGTTCCTCGGCTACTCCGACTCGACCGTGACGCACTTCATCTGCCAGAAGGCTGGCCTCGCCAGCTTCTACGGCGCCTCCATCCTGGCCGAGCTGGCCGAGAATGTCCGCATCTTCGACTACACGCGCGCCTGCCTGCATCAGGTCCTGTTCTCGGCAGAACCGGTCGGCCTGGTCGAGCCGGCGGCAGAATGGACTGGAGAGCGTGTCGAGTGGACCGAGGAGAACCGCGGCCGCGCCAAGGTGATGCAGCCGAATCCGGGGCCGGTGCTCCTCCAGGGCCAGGGGCGCGGCAAGGTCCGGGGCCGGCTGACCGGCGGCTGCCTGGAGGTGCTGGAGATGCTCAAGGGCACCTCACTCTGGCCGGCGGCGGACTGGTTCGATGGCGCGATCCTGTTCCTGGAGACGTCCGAAGACATGCCGGATCCGAAATGGGTCCGCTACTGGCTGCGCAACGCTGGCGCCATGGGCGTGCTTCAGCATGCCGCCGGCATCGTCTGGGGCATCCCGTATGGCGGCTGCCACCGCGAGGCCTACGCCGACGAGATCCGCAAGGTCCTGGCCGAGTTTGGCCTGGCGGACCTGCCGGTTCTCTACGGGCTCAACTTCGGCCATACCGAGCCGATGATGTGCCTCCCCTATGGCGCCCTGGCCGAGATCGACTGCGACCGGGCGGCCTTTTCCATCCTCGAAAGCGGCGTGGAGTAGGCAGCGGCCGGGCAGCAGCCGATCAATATCCGGGCAGCCATCAGGCAGCGGCCGGGCAGCAGCCGATCAATGCCCGGGCAGCTGCCAGTTGAAGCCGCCCTGCCAGCTGGCAGATGCCGCCCTGCCAGCCGTCCGGCTCAGAGCAGGGTGACCGTATCGGCGTCGAACACGATCAGCCCGTCCTTGCGCATCTTCGCCAATTCTCGTGACAGGGAGGTCCGCTGGACACCGAGCCGCTCAGCCAGCGCCTTCTTGCTCAGGCCAAACCGGATGCGGCGCGAACCCTGGCGCCGGCTTTCAACCTCAAGGAAGTCGAGCAGGCTTTCGCGGATGGTCCGGCTGACGGAAAGCCGGATGCGGTCGCCGAGGATGGAGGCATGGTCGGAGACATATTCGAGATAAGTCCGCAGGAGACGGTCGTTCTGGCGGAACAGGGCGAACAGCGTTTCCCGCCCGATCTCCAGGATGAACGTCAGCGCCCGGGTCGACACCGTCATCGGATAGGCGGGGTTTTGCGAGAAGAGCAGGTTGCCGCCGAGGATGTCGTCACTGGTGAACGCGGTGATGGTCATCAGCCTGCCGGATTCGTCGATGCGCTCGACGACAACCTGGCCGGACAGGATGATTTCCAGCTTCTGGCAAGGCTCGCCTTCGAGATGGATGACGCTGTTCTTCCCATAGGCGGCCATGCGGAACAGCCCTGCCTCAAGATGCTGGCGGATATCTTCATCCGACAGCGGTGCAAGCAGCGCCGACCGGCGCGCGAGCCTGTAGGCTTCGTCCATGATCCAGTCCCTCCTGACGGCTTGCTTGTCGGCACAGGCACACAGCGCAGATCCCGTCGGCACACCCTGCTGCGGCAGACCCCATCGGCACAGGCTCAATGGCGGCAGATCCCGTCGGCAAAGGCTCAATGGCGACAGATCCCGTCGGCACAGGCTCAATGGCGGCAGATCCCGTCGGCCTGTTTCTTAGTTACCATGGTAACACATCCGGAACCATCGGCTGCGCTATCCTTGGTCAATAAACCCGGTAGGATGGTGCCTATGAAATACCTGACAACCCTGATCCGCATCCTGTTCCTGGCCCTGTTCATCTATCTGGTCGCCAGTGGCAGGATGATGCTGTGGCTGGCCCTGTATGCCGCCAGCCTGGCTGCCGCCCCGCTTTTCGGGCGAATCTACTGCGGCTATGCCTGCCCGATGAACACCGTGATGATCCCAGCGGAATGGCTGTCGAAAAAGCTGAAGTTGCAGACGCCCAGGACGCCGGGCTGGCTGCGCTCCGGCTTCTTTGCCTGGATTTCGCTGGCCGGAAGCGTCGCAGCCACCG
>CAYOHO010000110.1:0-6729 GCA_964403755.1 uncultured Oscillospiraceae bacterium | reverse complement strand
GTCGTAGGTGAGGGTTTCGGTCGGGCTGACCTTGCCGGCCTCGATCTGGGTGTAGAGGAAGGTGTTGATGCCGAGCTTGATCGAGCTGGCGGCGACAAACGGCGCGCTGGCATTGTAGGTGTAGGTTTCGCCGGTCACCAGGTTCTGGTAGTAGAGGGCATAGCGGCCGGTGTAGCCCTTGACAAGCGACTCGAACTCCGACTTGGCGGCGGCGAATGCCTGGGCGCGGGCTGCCGGCGTCACGGCCGAGGCGGAGGCTGAAGCGGCCGTTGTGGCGGACGATGCCGCTGTTTCCGTTGCGGCAGCTGCCGATGTCCCGGAGGTGTTCAGGGTGCCGGAAGTGGCGGCCGTGCCCGATGCTGTCGTGGCCGACGTGGCGGCCGCCGATGTTCCCCTGGTCGTGGCCGTTGTCTTGCCGCCGCCGAGCAGGCTGCCTGCCAAGGGTGCAATCACCACGGCAATGGCGAGCAGCAGGACCAGGCCGACTGCCAGGATGGCCAGCCGGCCGCCCGGCCTGCGGCCGCGGGGACGGCGGCCGCGGGGGCTCAGGCCTGAGCTGCGGTCGACCGTCAGCGGCGCGCGGTCGCGGTAGCCGGCAACGGAAAGCCCGCCGCGGCTGCTCGAGCCGTTTTCTGTATGGCCGCCGGCGGAGCGTCCGCCAGACGTGCCTTGGCCGCTGCGCGAACTGCGCCCGGCTGGATCCTTTTCCGGATGGTCATGCTTCTTCATGTCTTGCTCCTTTGCCGCCGGCCAGCCCGGGCAGCATGCCGGCTGCCGCCGGCTGCATTGTCCGCGGCCAGCCCGCCGGCCGCACTGTCCGCCGCGCAGCCCACCGGCTGCCGTCGGCTGCATGATCCGGTGCCGCGTACCGGCTGCCGCTGGCTGCACTGTCCGCTGCGGTCCCGCCGGCTGTCGGCTGTTCCGCATCCGCGCGCGCCTTGTGACTGGTCATGCACTCAAATCATACCAGATTTTGCGGAATCCGCTATACTGACCACAAGAACTGGTATGTGAAGTTTGACTTTAGTTTGTGAAAGCGATATAATGACCCCTATGAGTGTCCACGCTACCCTGATCATCAAGATTCAGTTGTCGGAGGTACTGCTCACATGATTATCAAGTCGGATCTGGATACCTGCAGGAGAGACATGCAGAGTTTCGTCGGGCGCAAGGTCAGGCTGAAGTCGAATGGCGGCCGCAAGCGCACGATCGTACAGACAGGCGTTCTGGACTGCTGCTATCCCAACGTATTCACCGTCCGCTGCCAGAAGCCGAACGCCTACCAGGAAATGGTTTCCTACAGCTACATCGATATCCTCACCCGCGTGGTTGAGGTGGCGCTCGAAGGCGACGCGGCCCACGACCTGTCCAGCTGACCAGTCAGAACCTTGAATGACCCGCGGCTTGCCGCGGGTTTTTTCTGAGCGCGGAAGTCCGCGCAGCCGCCCGCCGGCGGCCGGACCGGCGGCCGGACCGGGACTGGCGACAGTCCGGCCGGATGGCCTCGGGAGGGCTGAATGCATTCCCTGCACCTGGAGACCTTCGCCAAGATCAACCTGACCCTTGCGGTAACCGGCTTGCGGGCTGACGGCTACCACCTGCTCGCGACCGTCATGCAGTCCATCTCGCTGTCGGACCGGCTCGAGATCGAGCCCGGCGGCGAGCCCGGCATCCGCATCCTCTGCCAGCGCCCGGATGTGCCGGCCGACAGCCGCAACACCGCCTGGAAGGCTGCCGACCGATTCTTCCGGGCAATCGGCGTCGAGCCGGCCTGCACCATCACGATCGACAAGCACATCCCGGCCGCCGCCGGACTCGCCGGCGGCAGCGGCAACGCGGCCGGTGTCCTGGCCGGACTGGATGCCCTTTACCCGGGACGGCTTGACCATCGCCAGCTGCTGGCCATTGCGGCCGGCATCGGTGCCGACGTCCCCTTCTGCCTGACGGGCGGCACCCGCCTGTGTACCGGGATCGGCGACATCCTCGAGCCCCTGCGGCCGCTCGCGGCCTGGCCCGTCCTCCTGGCTGCCGCACCGTTCGGCCTCTCCACGCCGGACGTCTTCAAGGACTACGACCGCCTGGCGGCCGGCCAGGTTCCGGTCCAGCCGGACCACGATGCCTTCCTCCGGGCCCTCCATGCCGCCAGCTGGCCGGACATGGCCCGCTCCGCCGCCAATGCCCTGGAGGCCGTTGCCTTCAGCCGCCATCCCGAGCTTGCCGCGGCGCGGCAGGCCATGGCTGAATCCGGCGCCCTGCTGGCCCGCATGAGCGGCAGCGGACCGACGCTCTATGCCGTCTATGCTGACGAGGCTGCCCTGCACAAGGCCGCCGCGGCCCTGCCGGCCCGGCTGCCGGCCGGCTTCACCCTGCTGCCGGCACACATGGTTCCGGCCGGCGTCCGGATCGGCCCGCCAGCCATCTAGCCGCCGACCGTTCGCCCGCCGGACGTCCGCAAGCCGTGTCCGGATCCGCCCGCCCGCCATCCGCAAGCCGCGTCCGGATCCGTCCGCCAGCCCTGCGGGACTGCCCGCAGCCGCCAGATTTTGTCCGACCGCCATACCCGGGTGCATCACCCTCGTGGCGGTCATTGACATGCAGGCGTTTGGCCGTTATAATCTTAACGCTATTGGTTTGACTATTTTGGAGGTGTATCTATATATGAAAATGACATTTCAGCCGAAAAAGAGGCAGCGTTCCAAGGTTCATGGCTTCCGTGCCCGCATGCGCGACGCATCCGGCCGTGACGTTCTGAAGAGGCGCAGACTGAAGGGGAGAAAGAAGCTCACTGTCTGAGACCGCAGACCCTGTGGTCTCTCTTCTTTTTCGATCCTTTCCGGGCTGTCCGGACACGCCTGAGGCCGAGGACTGAATGAAGCACACCGAGCCGCTCCGGATGAACTATGAATTCGCGCGCGTATACAAGCGCGGGCGTTTTCTGGCGGGCAGCCTGGTCGTTGTCCATTACCTGCGGCGCAAGGGGCCCGGCGGAACCAACCGCCTGGGCGTCACGGTGAGCAAGAGCGTATCCGGAAGTGTCCGCCGCAACCGCGTCAAGCGGCTGCTGCGCGAAAGCTACCGCCTGCAGGAAGACCTGCTGGACACCGGCTACGACATCATCATCACCGGACGCCAGGCCGAGCCGGCGCTTACGTTTGCCCAGGTCGACCGCGAGGTCGGCCGGCTGCTGCGCCGGGCCGGCATCCGCCGTCAGCCGGCGGCTCCAGGCCAGGCGACCGAACCTGCCCAGGTTCTGGCGCAGGGTCAGGCAGCAGCGCCCGCACAGGCTTCGGTTCAGGACAGGGCATCCATGCCGGAAGCGGCGCGGTTGCAGGTCCGGCCGGACCGCAACCCGGAGGACGATGCATGCCTGCCCGAATCCTGATCGCCCTGATCCGCTGGTACCAGCGCAGCGTCTCGCCTCTCTCGGGCGCCCGCTGCAAGTACATGCCCACCTGCTCCCAGTATGCGGTCGAGGCGATCGCACGGCATGGTGCCATCAAGGGCGGAGCGCTGGCCATCTGGCGGATCCTGCGCTGCAATCCGTTCAGCCGCGGCGGGTACGATCCCGTTCCCTGAACCGCCACCGGGTTCCGCGCAACCACGGACACCCTGCCACCCCCCGACCGACCAGGCGCACCGCGGGCGGTCATCATGAAGGAGATTCACCATGAACCTGAGCATCGTTGCGCTTGCGTTCAGCCCGCTTGATCCGCTGTACATCGCATTTGGCTGGATCGTGCGCCAGCTTTACCTGTTTCTTGGCAACTATGGTGTGGTCATCATCGTCTTCACGGTCATTCTCCGCGGCCTGATGATCCCGCTCGGCATCCGCCAGCAGCGCAGCTCCTACAAGATGCAGGGCCTGCAGAGCGAGGTCGCCGAAATCCAGCGCCGCTACCCGAACGACAAGCAGAAGCAGAGCGAACTGCAGATGGAGCTCTACAAGCAGCATGGCGCCTCCCCGACGGCCGGCTGCCTGCCCTCGATCATCCAGCTGCTCCTGATCTGGCCGATCTTCCGCATCATCCAGGCGCCGCTGACCTACATCATGAGCATCTCCAGCGACAGCATCAACCAGATCGGCACCGTCCTCGCCGGCCTGAAGGACGCCAACGGCATCGCGCTCATCACCGAGGCCCAGGCCAAGGCTGCCGCCACCAACAACATCCCGATCCTCAACGCACTTGAGCGCAGCTCATCCGCCCTCTCCAAGGTCGTCGGCGACGGCCTCCTGCGTGTCAACCAGCTCATCGATGTCGACTTCCTCGGCATGAACCTCGGCATCACCCCGGCCTGGCAGCCGGCGAAGCTGTTCGGCGCCGAGAGCGGCACCTACCTGCCGCTGCTGATCATCCCGGCAGTCGTTCTGATCACGACCCTGCTGCAGATCCGCATCAGCACCATGACCATGCCCAACCGCAGGAAGCGCGCCGACGCCAAGGCCCGCGAGTCGAAGAATCCGGCCCGGGCCGGGCAGACGCCCGAGGACCGCACCGAGTCGATGATGAAGAGCATGAACATCTTCATGCCGCTCTTCATGCTCTGGACCACCTTCACCCTGCCTGCTGCCCTCGGTCTCTACTGGACCATCGGCAACATCATGATGATCCTCCAGACCCTGATCATCTATTTCCTCTATACGCGCAAGATCGAGGCAGCTTCAGCCTGACCGGGCTGGCGCTGCCGAAAGGAGATACAGATGGCCAAGTTTGTAGAGAAGACCGCAAAGACCGTGCAGATTGCAATCAATGAAGCCCTGGAAGAGCTTGGCGCCACCGTTGACGAGGTCCTGATCGAGGTTCTCGACGAGGGTGACGAAGGCAAGCTTCTGGGAATCGGCCGCCGCCCCGCCAAGGTCCGGATTTCGCTGGACGAAGGCGCGGATGAAGGAACTGCGGCAGAAGGGGACATCGAAGAGCCCGCCTACTATGGCGACGAGGCCGAAAACGAGGAAACCAGCGGCAGCGAAGAGACCGACGCGGTCTCCTATGTGGCCTCCATCCTCTCCGGCATCGGCATCCACGGCAAGATCAGCTCCTACTGGGAAGGCGACACCCTGCACATTGATGTCTCTGGCAACGATGTCGGCGCCGCCATCGGCCGCCGCGGCGAAACGCTCGACGCCATCCAGTACCTGACCTCCCTGGTTGCCAACAAGTCCAGCAAGGACCGCATCCGGGTCGTGCTCGACATTGGCGGCTACCGCTACCGCCGCGAGAACACCCTGGTCAGCATGGCCGAGCGGGCTGCCGAAACCGTTGCCCGCACCGGCCGCGAATACGCCCTCGAGCCCATGAACCCGGCCGAGCGCCGGATCGTCCACTCCGCCCTCCAGTCCTTCCCGGGTGTCACCACCTACAGTGAAGGCGAGGAACCGGAGCGGCACGTGATCATCGCCCCCGAGAACCGCGAATGACCTTTACCAGCCACGCTGCGACAGCGGCCCCGGGTTCGCCCGCGGGCCGCTTTTCTACAGAAAGGAGGCAGAGCGGCCATGTCTGCTGAAGCGATCGACCCCGCGCCCGCGCCTTCGCCGTGGAACGCCGGTCCGGCCGATCCGGCCGCCCTGCCGTTCCGCGATACCTGCGTTGCCTGCTCAACCCCGCCCGGCAGCAGCGGACTCGCCGTGATCCGGCTGAGCGGCACCGACAGCCCCGAAATCGCCGCCACCGTTTTCCGCCGGCCAGGCGGACACCCGGCCGATGTCCGCGCCATGCCCGGCAATACCTGCCGTTTCGGACGAATCGTCGCGCCGGCGGACGGCAGCCTGATTGACGAGGTGGTCCTGACCCGCTTCGCGGCGCCGCATTCCTACACCGGTGAAGACCTGGTCGAAATCTCCTGCCATGGCGGCCCTGCCGTGAAGCAGGCCATTCTCGATGTCCTGATCCAGGCCGGGGCCAGGCCGGCCGAACCGGGCGAGTTCAGCCGCCGCGCCTTCCTCAACGGCAAGATCGACCTGTCGCAGGCCGAAGCCGTGATGGAACTCATTTCGGCTGCCGCCGGACGCACGGCTGCCGCCGCCGCCCGCCAGCTGGAAGGCGGCCTCCTCCGCCGGATCCGGAGCCACCTCGACCGCCTGTTCGGGCTGATGGCGCGAGCCGAGCTGATCCTCGAATTTCCCGAACACGACGACCTGGATGCCGCCGCCGCCGGTCTGGCCACAGACCTGGCCGCCGCGGCCCTCGCACTCCGGCAGCTGGCCGACACATTCCGCCAGGGCCGTATCCTGCACGAAGGCATGACGGTGGTCATCGCCGGCCGCCCGAACGTCGGCAAGTCGTCCCTGCTCAACAGCCTGGCCTGCCGCGACCGGGCGATCGTCACCGACATTCCCGGAACCACGCGGGACACGATCGAAGCGCTTGTCGACATCGGCGGCATCCCGGTGCGCCTGATCGACACGGCCGGCCTGCGCACGTCGGCTGACCCGGTGGAGCGGCTCGGCATCGACCGCACCCGTGCCGCGATCGAATCCGCTGATCTTGTCTTCTATCTTGTCTCCCCGCCCTGGGAACCGGACGCTCCGGATCCGGCCGCCGCGGCCGAGGCGCAGGCCGAGATCGCCGAGATCCGCGCCATCGCGGCCCTGCGTCCGCTTCTGCTGCTTTGCGGCAAGTCTGATCTGCCGGAGCGGGAGCGCCTCTGCGCCAGCCTGGCCGCAGCCTTGCCGGAACTGCCAGTCCAGTCCGTCTCGACGCTGAGCGGCGGGGGCCGGGCCGCGATCCG
>CAYOHO010000109.1:0-6744 GCA_964403755.1 uncultured Oscillospiraceae bacterium | reverse complement strand
ATTCAGCGACTCGCTGCGCCAGATCGGCGGCGATGCCGACCGGCCGTTCCGGGATGAAGGCCCGGATGTTGCGCAGGGACAGGTTGTAGGCGCAGTTGAGCAGGCCGCAGTAGGCGTCGCCGCGGCCGTCGACCAGGGTGCTGCCGCGGTCCTCGGCAGCCGCGAGATACATGACCGGGCCATCAAAGCGCTGCGCCAGGATGGTTTCCGGTGTCTCGGGTCCGAAGTTGCCCAGGAACACGACCAGGGCGTTCACCCCCTGGCTGCGGATATCGTCCAGCGCCTGCAGCGCGTCCGCCTCGTTCTCGACCATGACCGGGCATTCATGGAGACCGATGCCCAGATCCCGGCAGGCCTTTGCCAGGCGGGTGCGGCGCTCGCCGGACAGGGTGGCGGGGAAGCAGTCGCGGCTGACAGCGATGAGGCCAAGCTTGACTTCCGGGATGTTGCGCATGGGAGAATCCTCCAAACCTGATGAAGTGGCGAATCTGTCGATGGCTGCGGGACAGGTGCATGACTTGTCGCGGGACGGTTGTCGGGAGCTGGCAGCCGCATCTGAAAACCATTATAGCGCTTTTTCAGGCAATGCTCATGTAAATGCCGGATCGGACTGTGCCTTGCCAGCCGCAGCCGGCCTGGCTTGCGCGGCCCGGCATCACTGGTATACTGGGCGCAAGGGTCTAGCCCGGCATGGCCATGACAGCCGCCGGCACCCGCCAGGCAAGGGAGCGATGGACACTGGAAAAGATACGCTATGAGCGCGACCTGCATGAGCCGGTCCGACAATACCTGAGCGACGCCGGATTCGAGGTGCGCGCCGAGGTCAATTCCTGCGACCTGGTGGCCCGTCGCCCGGATCGGCTGTTCGTGGTTGAACTGAAGCGCCACCTGTCGTTCGACCTGCTGGTGCAGGCTGTCGAGCGGCAGGGATACGCCGATGGCGTCTATGTCGCCATTCCGAAGCCGGCTGACTTCCGTCAGGACAAGGAATGGCGCGACCGCCTGCGGGTCCTGCGCCAGCTGGGTCTTGGCCTGCTTCTGGTCGGACGTGCCGGCGACCGCTTCCTGGTAGAAGAGGCGCTGACGCCGGAACCGCCACCTGAGCAGCCAAAGCCGGTCCGGGCGGCGCCGAAGAAGCGCAAGTCACTGGAGAAGGAGTTCGCCAGCCGGCGGCTTGACCTCAACATTGGCGGCAGCCGTGGGGTTCCGCTGGTTACGGCCTACCGTGAGGCGGCCCTGTTCATTGCCTTCCTGCTCGACTGTCATGGGCCACTCACGCCCAAAGCCCTGCGCGGGCTCGGCGGCAGCCCGCAGAAGACGACCGGCATTCTGCGCTTCAATCCGTATGGCTGGTTTGCCCGCGGTGAGGAGCATCTCTACAGCCTGACCGATGCCGGACGTGAAGCCCTGTCCACCTATGCACCCCTGGTCGAGGCTTTTCACGCCATGACGGCTGTTGCCGCATCAGAGATGGCCGCCGGAGAAGCAGTCGCCCCGGATTTGGCTGTCAGAGAAGCTATAGCCCCGGATATGTCCGCCGGAGAAGCCGTCGCCCTGACAGCAGCGACAGCACCAGACCGGCCGGCATCGGCGAAAGCCGGCAAATCAGGTTCCACCAAGGCTCGAGCCAAACGCAGTCAGGCAGCGGAAGCGCACGCCGACCCTTCGGGGGCGGCCGGACATGTCAAGGTCGAAGGGGGAACAGGCGATGGCACCAGAAAAAAAGGAAAAGGCAGCAGGAACGGGAAAGCGGAAACCGGCCGAGAAGCGGGTAACGTCGCGCCTGGATGCCCTGTGTGAGGCGCAAGGAGCTCCGATCGATCTGACGGCTGTCGAGGAACTGGTCCAGTTCCTCGAGACTGATACGGTCGCCGCTGCCTTTTCGCCGGCGGGACTGACCGATCTGTCGCTGCTGCGGCAACGGCCGGATGCGGACCCTGACCGGAATGACACGCCGCGATGTGGTTTTAGTGAAGTCCGGCTGATCAGCCTGCAGTCCGTGGCGGCGGATCAGGCGGCAGACCCGAAGGAGCGGCTCCTGGTCCGGGAACTGGTCCGGCTTTTCCAGACCGGCCAGCATGAGATGCCGCTCGACTTTTCCCGCTGCACGCCGTTCCAGCAGCGGGTCTATGAGGTGGTTGGCCGCATCAGCCCCGGCCGGACCGTCACCTACAAGCATGTTGCCATGATGCTGGGCCAGCCGGCAGCGGCAAGGCCGGTCGGGAACGCGATGGCCCAGACCCCGATCGTGCTGCTCGTTCCAGCCCACCGGGTGGTGCCCCAGAGTGGCTTCAAGATGTGCCGCAGCAGCGCCGGCTTTCTCCGGGTCCGCCTGCTGGAACACGAAGGCGTCGACACCAGCAGCCTGATGAGTAAGGAAACCTGCAAGCGGGATCATTGCTGCATGGAATAGCCGCTGACCACCTTGCCATTCCCTATCAGAAACAAATCATAATGACAGGACGTCAGATCATCAGCGATCGGTTCTCCGCAGCCGAACCGGCGGCTTCAGTCGCCTGCAAGGGTCATCTCGCCTGTCTCGGTCATGTAGTCCAGCACTTCACCGACCGCCTCGAGCGCCGTGTAGCGCGGCGCATAGCCAAGCTCCTTGCGGGCCTTGGCGATGCTGACGCAGGGGCTGTGGCTGACGTGCTCGAAGGTCTTGGTGCGGTCGACGCCGGTGAGCGTGTCAAGCACGGCCTCCAGTGTCGCATAGCGGATGGCTGGTTCGCGGCCGTACCTGGCGTAGAGGCTTTCGGCAAAGCCGCGCAGGGTGACAGCCTGATCGGCGGTGACGTGGTAGGCCTGACCCAGGGAGATGTCCGGGTTTTTCAGGCAGGAGACGAGCATGCGGCCGACATCGGAGCCATGGACATGATGGACCGTAGACGTGCCGCGGTCAGGCAGCAGGATCGGGCGCCCGGCGGCGATGTCCTCGTAAACGGACTTGCGGAAGTTGCCCTGCGGATTGAGCGGGAACCAGCCATTGCCGACCACATGGCCGATATCGAGCGCGGTGAAGGGGAAGCCGGTCTCGGCCCGGAACGCCTGCAGAAAGTCCTCGGCCTCGACCTTGCCGCGGCCGTAGGGGCTGGTCGCATTGCGCGGATGACCCTCGGCCACCGGCACCGTGAGATTGTACTCATAGACCCAGATCGATCCGATGAAAACGTAGTGTGCGATCCGGTCCAGGGCGGCGCGGGCGATCTGTTCTGCCTGGCTGGCGTTGTAGCAGATCAGGTCGCAGATCACGTCCGGCTTGAATTCCATGACAAAACGGCCGAAACTGCCATCCTGCTCGAGTGCCAGCCGGTCGCAGCTGACCGTGCGCACCTCGTTCCACTCCTGAAGATAGCGGGTATAGGGCTGGCGCTGGCCACGCGTGACCGCGACCACCTCATAGCCGGCCTGAACCAGCGCCGGGACGACATAGGATCCGACATGACCGCTTGAACCGGTGACGACTGCGCGCATGCTGCCTACCTCCGCAGAACGGGCCGGCCCGGATATGGCCGGCGGGCTTTTCGCTGCCTATCTTCATCAGGAGACTGCATCCTGGTCCTTGAGCCATTCCATGGCCAGGTCGAACCAGGCGGCCTGGTGCCGGCATTGGGCATGTCCGGAGGTCTCGTCGGCGAGCCCCAGCCCGTGCGCCCCTTTCTGGCAATAGAAGAGTTCGAACGGAACACGGCTCGTCCGCAATGCCTGGCAGTAGCGCAGGGTGCCCAGCGGATCGACGGTGTGGTCCTCGTCGGTCTGGAAAATGAAGGTTGGCCGGGTCCGGGCGCTGACTTCGGCTGTCGGATCCTGGGCGAACAGGTCGATGAAGTTCTGCCGGATCCTGCCCTCAGCCGCGGCGGGAAAGCCCACGCGGGCCAGCATGCGATGGAAATTGGCTTCTGCCTCCGCCTGGGGCTGGCCTTCGAAGCTGGTGGCGGGATAGACGAGGATGGCCTTGTGGAACCGATCGGCCAGGCGGCTCGAGCAGTAGGCTGCCAGGTGTCCGCCAGCCGAAAAGCCGAGCACGCTGATTCGGGCCTGGTCGATCTGGTAGTCTGCAGCCAGGCCGGCCAGACAGTCCAAGGCTGCCTGGACTTCTGCCAGCAGATCTTCCACCGTGATCGGGCGCACCGGCGCCGTTGAGTAGCGCAGGACGGCGGCATGCAGCTGCTTCGTGTTGCAGCGCAGGGCGACCGGTTCGCCTTCGTAGGGACTCAGGAACAGGTAGCCGCCGCCCGGCAGCACCAGGACCAGCGGGATGCGCTCCTCGGCCGTCAGCGGCCGGACCGGGTAGAAATCAAGCGCGGCCCAATCGTTCAGCTGGAAAGACTTCTGGCGCATGGCTGCGGGCCTCCTCTTGCGGGCATCAGCTTGCCGGCCGCTTCTGGCCGGCTGTTGCCTGCCGGCCGATTCATGCCGGCCGCTTCGTGTGGAACTGGCTGCTGGCGGCGCCGGCCGGCGCAAGCGCATGTGGGCGTGCCCGTACCAGCATATCGGCCACCAGCCCATTTTACCAATAGGCGAGCGGCACATTCAAGCAAAGCCGCCGGATGGGCTATAATGGAGATACCAGTCAAGCCCCGGCAGATGCGGCCGGCCTGCCCGCCGGCCTGAAGCAGCACAGAGGAGGCCGCTCATGAACTATGCCAGTGAAGACTTGAAAAACGAGCACGAGGGAATCCTTTTTGGCCTGGAGATTCTGGAGGAGATGGTCAGCCGTCTGAACGACGCCCAGCTGGTCGAAACCGAAGATTTCGAGGAAATGGTCGGCTTCCTCAAGCTGTTTGCCGACAAGTGCCATCATGGCAAGGAAGAGGGCTACTACTTCCCGGCACTGGAACGGGCCGGCGTCCCCCGCGAGGGCGGTCCCGTCGGTGTCATGCTCGAGGAGCACGATATCGGACGCCGACATATCGCCCGCATGACGCAAGCCCTGACCGGACCGTTCCATCCGCATGAGCTGGCAGCCGGCGCAGCGGACTACATCGCACTGCTCCGCTCGCATATCGCCAAGGAAAACGACGTCCTGTTCGTGATGGGTGACCAGCGGATTCCCGCGGCAGAACAGACTGCCCTGCTCGAGCAGTTCGAACGCTTCGAGGCTGAGGTCATGGGCGAGGGAACGCACGAACGGCTGCACGCGATGCTGGACCGGATGGCCCGGAAGTACCCGGCCTGATCGCTCGCTCAGACGGGGTGGATGAGTCTGGAATCGTCCGACAGCGACGGTTCGCGGATGATCCACCAGATGATGCTGCTGGCGATGGCCGCAAAGAAGCACCAGACCGAGGTCAGATACTCTCGATAGAAGAAAATGGTCGCAATATACGAGAACAGGATGACCAGCCCGAAGAGATAGACGCGGCGGACGCTGGAGATGAACAACGGCAGGATGGTGGCGACAACGTAGCCGAGCGAGCCAGCGTAGATGAGCCAGGACGGCGCGGCCAAACCATATTGGATATGGAAGGCGCTGATCCGGGCTGTCGCCGGGTAAGTGGCGAGGCCATATCCGTGCAGCAGCATCACGGCCACGCCGACAGCCATCAGCCGGCGCAGCGATTCATGCCGCCCGGCATTTTCCTCCATGCGGTACATGGCATACGGGACCAGGGCCGGCCAGGCGATCAGGGCCGCAAACAGGAATACATTGGTCGCGGCCATGAGGATCCGGTCATGGCCGGGTGACTGCAGGGTCAGCCAGACGACGCCCTCGGAGAGCTGCTGGACGCCGAAGATCAGCGGGATGGCTACGAAAAGCCGCCGCGAGGGCAGATGGTTCCGTCGCAGGGTGGCTATGCCGATGCCAGTCAGGACCGTTCCGCCAGCAAAGCTGGCTGCTGCAGAAAAGCACATGGGGCCCTCCGTCCTGCTGCGGCTTCCATTGGACTGCTCCAGCGGCGGGGAGACCGGCCCGCCGGGTTTGCCCTGCCGCCACGCAGATGCTGGTTCAGGAACTTGCTGTCACATGGCCTGTCAGGTTCGGTTCAATTTCATTAAAGCAGAACGCAGCTCTGCCAGTCAACGTTTTAAAGTCATCTGTCTAGGCCAGAAAGTTATCTGTCTGGGCCAGAAAGTCTTCTGGCTGGGATGTTGTTTCATATGCTCCGGTCGCCAGGTTCGCTATAATGGTGGGGACATCTGGAGAAGGCGGTGAATCTTATGAATTCCTACGAACGGGTCATGGCGGCAGCAAGGCGCGAAAAGGCCGACTGCGTACCGGTTGCCCCCTATATGGGCAACCACGGCGCCAAGGTCGGCGGCGCGAATATTTCCGAATATTGCCGAAATGGCCGGGTGATGGCAGAAGCCCAGCTGAAGGCCTGGGAAATCTATGGCCAGGACATGCTGGTGCCGCAGTCGGACAACTACTACATTGCCGAAGGCTTTGGCGTACGCACGGCCTACCCGACCGACAGCACGCCGGTCGTCGTTGCCCCGGCCGCCCGCGAGCTCGACGACGTCTTCCGCCTGAAGGTCCCGGATCCGTACAGCGATGGCCGCATGCCGGTCTACCTCGAGGCGATCCGGCTGATCCGCGAGCGGATCGGCTATCAGGCAGCCATCCGCAGCCCGGGAACCGGGCCGTTCTCCCTGGCAGGGCACATCATGGGGACCGAGACGTTCCTCATGAACCTGGCCATGGCCGAGGGCGATCCCGACGGCGAGGAAGCCCGGGCGATGCGCCATCTCATGGAGCTGACCAGCGACGCCCTGATCGCCTTCCTCACCGCCTGCATCAGC
>CAYOHO010000108.1:0-6786 GCA_964403755.1 uncultured Oscillospiraceae bacterium | reverse complement strand
GGGCTGCCGAGGGCTTCATCTATTGCGTCTCTTCGATGGGTGTGACTGGCGAGCGACAGGAACTGGGCGATGCAGCCGCCGACATGGTGCGGCTGGTCCGGGAAGTCACATCCGTGCCCTGCGCCATCGGCTTCGGCATTTCGACCCCGGAACAGGCTGCCCGCATGGCGGCCGTCGCTGACGGCGCGATTGTCGGCAGTGCGATCGTCCGCCTGGTCGCAGAGCATGGCGAAGCCTGCGTGCCGGTCATCGTCGACTATGTCCGGCGCATGAAGGAAGCCGTCAGCCAGGCATAACCGGGCCGACGGCTTCCAGTAATCCGGGTCAGGCAGTCAGGGGCGGGCGGTTCAGCCGACGGCGGCAGGGCTGACGCTGGCCTGCTCCATGCGCAGCATCTCGCCGCGCAGCTCGTGGCTGGCCTCGCTTCGTGCCGCCTTGGCCGGCAGGTCGTCACGGCAGTAGACTGTGCGCCCAACCAGGATACGGTGTCCGGGAACGTCAATGTGCAGCGGGATGAAGGGAACGTGCCGCCCGGTTTCGCGGAAATAGTACTTCTCCAGGCTGAGGAAGCCCTCATAGAGCTCGCCGACCGTCTCGCTGCTGTCCTTGTAGTCGACGTCGGGGCTGATCAGCAGGCTTTCGCCCGCCATCAGCGCCGCCAGGCTCAGGCGGAAGGTCCGGATCGTCTCGCGCGGCTCGCGGTAGACCGGCAGCGCCCGCATCGAGTGCATCAGGGCCGGCACATAAAGCGCCATCAGATAGGCGAAGGTCGCCGCCACCGGCTTCCAGAAATGGTAGCGCTGCGTCAGTGTGTAGCCGTAGTACTGCTCGAAGCAGGCCTGGCGGTCGCAGAACACGCTGAGAACCCAGGGGCGCATCGGCCGGCGGAACCAGGCCATGCTGGTGAGCGGACCGCGCAGGTTCTGGTGGTGGACCACATAGACGGCTGGCTCCGGCAGGGCCAGCGATGGATCGGCCATGCCGGCACGCTCAACGGTGTACCGCCCCAGGATCAGGCCAACCAGCATACGGGTGAATCGAAACAAACGGTCTTTCAAGCGTCTCACCTTTTCGGGGCAGACCCCGCTGTTATTTTCTCCACAGCCATTATGCCAGATTATCTGAAACAGGTCTCGCCTTTTTGCGTGTTCCCGGGATCTAGATGAGTCCGAAGTGGCGCAGGCCGAGGGCGATTCCGTCATCGGCCGCCGAGCAAGTGACATGGTCGCTGGCCGCCAGCACGCGGCGGCGGCTGTTGGCCATGGCAATGCCGTGCCCGGCGAATGTCAGCATGTCGAGGTCGTTGAGGCTGTCGCCGAAGGCAAAGGTGCGCTCGCGCGGCAGGCCAAGATGGTCGAGCAGGAACTGGATACCGGTTGCCTTGCTGAAGCCCTTCGGAACCATCTCGCCATGCACAGGCGAGTGGCGGATCAGGTCGAAGACCGGATCGATGATGTGGCTGCAGAAGTCGAGGCTTCCTTCCGGCGGGAACTGGTAGCTCAGCTTGTTGATCACGACCGGATCCTGGTGCCAGTCGCGGAAGAGATGGTCGAAGCCATGGAAATAGGTCAGGAACGCCTTGTTGCTCTGCAGGAGCGTGATGTCGCGCAGATACATGTGCTCCGGCCCCTCGAGCCAGACGTCGATGTCAGCCTGCTCGAACAGCGGCAGGAGCTGCCCGAGCAGGGCCGGATCGATCGTGACGTTCAGCAGGGTCTCGCCGCGGTACTCGATATAAGTGCCGCAGGAGGCAACCATGCCGTCAAATCCGACCTCCCGGATATAGGGCAGGACACTGCAGGGGCAGCGCCCGGTATTGATGAAGGCGAGGTGGCCGTTCGCCCGCAGCTGGCGGATGGCCGCGGCTGCCGATTCGGGAACCAGATGGCGCTCATCGAGCAGCGTGCCGTCGATATCGAAGAAGACAAGGGAAGGGATTTCTGGTCTGGCGTTCAAGTTCAGGCTCCTTGCTGGATGTCGCGGCAGCATGGCCGGCGGCGGCGGAAAAGGCAGGCTGCCGAAAGTATATCAGGTTGCACACGCTTACGCAAAGCGATCGGCGGTACTGGCACGCCCCTGTCGCCCGGGCGGCGGAATTGCTAGAATGGGAACCAGCCAGCCGGCACAGCAGCGCCGGCTCCGTGCAGGAGGGACAGACATGCATCTGCGCAACGTGACTACCGCCTTCCTCATGAACGGGGATGACATCCTGATGATGAAGCGCTCGG
Source organism: uncultured Oscillospiraceae bacterium (assembly GCA_964403755.1). GTDB lineage: Bacteria > Bacillota > Clostridia > Saccharofermentanales > UBA5734 > JAXGXQ01. The sequence continues at coordinate 4,558 of CAYOHO010000108.1, read as the reverse complement.
AGCACAAGAAGATCGCGCCCGGCTACTGGTACGGTGTCGGCGGCCATCTCGAGCCGGCCGAGCTCAACGACCCCCGGGCTGCCTGCCTGCGCGAGATTCAGGAGGAAACCGGGCTCGATGCCGCGCAGGTCCTGGACCTTTGCCTGCGCTATATCGTGATGCGGCGCAGCGGTGCGGAACTGGTCATCAACTACTTCTACTTTGGCCGCACGGCAACCCGTGAACTGAAAGCCAATGACGAGGGTACCCTGCACTGGATTCCGCGCGGCGAGGCGCTGGACCGCAAGCTGTTCCCTGCCATCGGACTGACCCTTGGGCATTTCCTGACAGAAGGCGGAAGGACAGAAGGTGGATGTACAGAAGGTGGGGGCGCAGAAGGCGGTCGCGCTGATGGCTTTCCTGGCGCTGACGCGTCTGCAGACCAGATCCAGGTGGGTCTCGTGGCCCTGGCCGACGGCCAGCCGGTCATCCACTGGAACGGCGTCATGGACTGGAACGACCCGGCCTGAACCCGGCCTGATCCACACTTGAGCCTGGCCTGAACCCGGCCTGGGTCCGGCGCTGGAGGCCGGCCGGCGGGTTCCCGGACAGCGGCTGGGCGCCCCGGCTTCGGCACAGCGGCGCAGCGCTTTGCTTTCAGCATCGCTTGGTGCATACTGTTGGAGATGGAATATACACTCAGACATCCGGAATATTTGCGGGCAATCGGCCGTGACGGCTCCGAATCCTATGGCTGCGACCAGCGCTGGTATCGCACGAAATGGCAGCAGATGGCCGGCTGCGGCCCGACCACGGCCTCGACGATCCTGATCTATCTGCAGAAGTCGGGACGGATCCGCCTGCCCGTCGAGGTGCAGGAACAGCACGAGTGCATCGAGCTCATGGAGAAGGTCTGGAACTACGTGCGCCCGACGGCCCGGGGCGTCTATCTGGCCGAGCAGTTCAGCGGCGGCATCCAGAAGTTTGCGGCCGCCCACGATTTCCAGATCGGCTGCGAGGCGCTCAGCGTCCGCGGCGGCATGGAGCGTACCGAGGAGCGCAACCTTCTGCGGGCGATGTTCATCAAGCCGCTGTTCAAGCCGCAGTCAGTCGAGCAGACGGATGACTTCAGCCGGGCGGTCGCGTTTATCGCCGACGGACTGAGCCAGGACAGTCCCGTCGCCTTTCTCAACCTCGACAGCGGTGATGCAGACCATGTCGATGACTGGCACTGGATGACCATCGTCTCGCTCACAACCGGCCCGGATGGGGCTGCCGAGGTGAAGATCATCGACGGGCCGAAAATCCTGACCCTTGACCTGTGCGCCTGGTTCAGGACAACGCAGCTTGGCGGCTCCCTGGTCTACCTGGTGCCGGAGGCCGGCCAGGACGAAGACGCAGCCGAAGACCGCTGAGCCGGGCCCCCGGTACTCACTCGATCTCGTCCAGCGCCTCGCGGTTGAGCAGCTGGATGCGGCGCTGGCCGGTCTGGCGGATCAGCTTCTGCTCCTCGAAGGAAGCCAGCCGGCGGCTGAGCGTTTCCTGCGTCATGCCGATCTGCGAGGCAAAGTCGCCCTTGGTCATGGGCAGGCGGACCTCGCCCCGGGTGTCGGCCAGCCGCAGCAGGCTCTGCGCCAGCCGGCGGTCTGCCGAATGCAGGTTGATGTCCTCGATCAGGTTCTCGGCTTTCTCGAGCCGACGGCTCAGCTCCTCGAGCACCTTGAGCGCGATCACGGGATACTTGCCCATCAGCGCCTTGAGCCGGTCACCCTCGATCATGCACATGGTCGCCGCCTCGGTGGCCTCGGCGTTGTCGGCCATCGGCAGCGGGCTGAGCAATGACAGTTCACCCATGAAATCGCCTGGCCCGAGTACCCGGATTACCTGCTCGCGTCCGGTCGGACTGAGGCGGGAAATCTTGACGCGGCCGCTGTGGATGACGTATAGCGCCTTGGCCCGGTCACCCGCCTGATAGATGCGCTCGCCGCGCACGACCTGCTTCTCGGTCGTGATCTGGGCGATCTCCAGCTGCTCCGCCGGCGTCAGGGTGCTGAAGATGGGGACCAGCGCGATGCAGGAGGATCCCTCCTGTTCCTGGGCGCAGGTCGCACAGGTCTGGCAATGCTGGCATGTCGGCTGTGACATCGCGGGTCTTCCTGCCTTCCGGATGAATTGGGGTCTGCCGTGCCGGACAGCGGCTTCAGCGGCCCTCCTCCAGTTTAGTGCCCGGCCACCGGTTTGTCACGGCCGGGCGAACCAGTCGCAATTTCAAGGCGAAGGGCTTATCATAGGAACAGACAGGACCATGATCGGGATGCCTCGGATCATCTGGCATGGACGATACCGTCTTGGGAATCCGGTTCGCCGAGGAGGAATGCAGGGATGCTGGAACAGCTGTTCATCAATGCCTGCATTCTGATCACCATCATCTTCATCTCGAGCCAGGTCTTCAAGAACACGGATCTGGGCCCGAAGTCAGCGCTCACGACCAGGATCCTGCTGGGCCTGATCGGCGGCATTTCCATCGCGCTCCTGATCTATTTTTCAATAAGCCTGCCGCAGAATGCGATCCTGGACTTCCGCCAGATCATCGCGATCCTGGTTGCCACGATCGGCGGCTGGGTTCCCTCGCTGATCGCAGGCCTCATCGGCTCGATCTTCCGCCTGTTCCACCATGGCCTGTCCACAACGTCGATCATTGCGGCCCTCTCGATCCTGACCGTCAGTATCTTCTGCGGCCTTTTCTCGCGCGTGAACTGGCCGAGGAAGACCCGGCTGCTGACCATGACGATCGTGGTCCTGATCCTGAAAAGCATCACCTACTACCTTCAGGATTATCAGGACCTGCCACTCACCCTGGCGATTCTCTGGTCCTCGACCTTCATCATCGGGGCCGCCGCCTGGTATCTGGTCAATTACCTGGATCAGGCCAACCAGGCCATGAAGCGCCTCCGCCAGGAGGCAACCCATGATCACCTGACCGGCCTGGAGAATTCCCGGCATTTTGACCTCGTCTATCACGACATCGTGGAGGATCCGGCCAGCAAGCATCGAAAGATCGCCATGCTGCTGATCGACATTGACCTGTTCAAGAACATCAACGACACCTACGGACATGCTGCGGGTGATCTCGTCATCCAAGAATTCGGCACAGTCCTGAAGAAGGCATTCCGGGATGTCGACATCGTTTCCCGCATCGGTGGCGAAGAGTTTGCCGTCATCCTCCTGGACATGCCCGTCGAACAGGTCAAGCTGGTCGCCGAGCGCTTCCGTTCCCTGATGGAGCTGCATGCGTTTGTCCTGCCGAATGGGGAGTCCGTCCGGATCACCGCATCCGTCGGTATCGCTGCCTTCCCCGAAACGGTCAGCCAGATCGAATACCTCAAGGAGACTTCCGACCGCAAGATGTACGAGGCAAAGCTGACCGGCCGGAACCGGGTCTGCGCGTAGCGAGCGAACCGATCGCCCGGCCTACGGCGCGGCCGCTAGTATGGGAAGCGGTCGCCCGGCTTACGGCGCGGCCGCTGCTGCCGCTTCCTGTCCGGCAGGCTTCCCGCTGCCGCTGCCGCCGCTGCTGCCGTCCGGCGCGTTCTGGCCCTGGCGCCCGAAGCCGAGCAGGCGAACGGCGTTGATGATGACCAGCAGAACCGACAATTCATGAACCAGCATGCCAAACGAGAGGTTGACCGACTTGACGAGCACGCCGGCCAGCAGGAGCGCGGCCACCAGAAGGGCAAAGACAATGTTCTGCTTCAGGTTGCGCACCGTGGCGCGGCTGAGGCCGATCGCGTAGGAGAGGCGGCGGACCTCCGCCGACAGGAGGACGACATCGGCCGTCTCCATAGCGACATCGGCGCCGGCGCTGCCGATCGCGATGCCAAGGTCGGCCGAAGCCAGGGCCGGGGCGTCGTTGACACCGTCGCCCACCATGGCGGTGCGGCCGTAGCGGTCCTGCAGCTCCTTGAGAACGCGGACCTTGTCTTCCGGCAGCAGTTCAGCATGGAAGCCGTCCAGGCCGAGCTCGGCGGCGATTGCGCCGGCGGCGCGGCGGTTGTCGCCGGTCAGCATCACAATCCGGCGCACACCCTGCCGCCGCAGGCTCTGGACCATGCGGGCGGCATCGGGGCGGAGCTGGTCGGCAATCGAGATGATGCCGAGCACCCGCGCCGCCGTAGCATCGCCAACCAGGACAGCCGTCCGGCCCTGGTCCTCTTCGGCCTGCAGAATCGCTTCCACATCGGAAAGGCGGATACCCTGCCGCTCAAGCAGGCTGCGCTTGCCGATCACGTAGTCGCGGCCGTCATGGCTGAAGCGCAGGCCCTTGCCGGTGACCAGCTCGGCACGGTCCGGGCGTCCGGACACGGCGCCGCCAAGGCGGCTGGCCGCCTCGGCTACGATGGCACGGGCTAAGGGATGCTCGGAATAGGATTCACCGATCGCCGCCAGGTGCAGCAGATCGTCTTCACCGATGCCGAACGTTTCGACCCGGCGCACGGTCGGGCGGCCGACCGTCAGGGTGCCGGTCTTGTCGAACGCGACTGCCCGCACCGTGCCGAGCTTTTCCATGATGTCGCCGCCC
>CAYOHO010000107.1:0-6791 GCA_964403755.1 uncultured Oscillospiraceae bacterium | reverse complement strand
CTGGACCAGGATCTCGATCATCACCTTCAGGATCTCTTCTTGCTGCAGTTTCATGCTTGTACCTCACCTGCCCGTCCTGCGGGCATCTGTGCTGGCCCGCTCTGCGGGCGCAGTTTGGAGCCCGCGCTGCGGGCATCCGCCTACGCCTGGATCAGGCTGGCGACGGGGGTGTAGTCGAGGCTGAGGGCATCGGCGACGCCCTTGAAGGTGCACTGGCCTTCATAGCAGTTGACGCCGTCGGCCAGGCCCTTGTCGAGGGTGACGGCCTTCTCGAAGCCGTTGTTGGCGATCAGGAGGCCATAGCTGAGGGTCGTGTTGGTCAGGGCGATGGTCGAGGTGCGGGCCACGGCGCCGGGCATGTTGGCGACACAGTAGTGGACGACGCCGTCGACGATAAAGATCGGGTCCTGGTGGGTTGTGGCGTGCGTGGTCTCGATGCAGCCGCCCTGGTCGACGGCGACGTCGACGATGACCGAGCCCTTCTTCATCAGCTTGATATCGTCGCGCGAGACCAGCTTGGGCGCGGCGCGGCCGGGGATGAGCACGGCGCCGATGACGAGGTCGGCCTGGGCGATGGCCTGCTGGATGTTGGCCTTCGAGCTGTAGAGCGTGTTGACGCGGTTCTCGAACAGGTCGTCGAGGTAGGCCAGGCGGGAGGCGCTGACGTCGAGAATGGTGACATTGGCGCCCATGCCGACGGCGATCTTGCAGGCGTTGGTGCCGACGGCGCCGCCGCCGATGATGACGACATTGCCCTTCTCGACGCCGGGAACGCCACTGAGCAGGACACCGCGGCCGCCATACTGCTTCTCGAGGTACTTGGCGCCTTCCTGGACGGAGAGGCGGCCGGCGATTTCACTCATCGGCTGCAGGCAGGGCAGGCCGCCGTTCTTGCCGGTGATGGTCTCATAGGCCATGGCCTTGACCTTGCTTTTCATCAGCGCCGCCGTGAGCGGGCGGTCGGCTGCAAGATGCAGGTAGGTGTAGAGGATCAGGCCTTCGCGCAGGTACTTGTACTCGGGCTCGATCGGCTCCTTGACCTTGACGATCATGTCGACAGAAGTCCAGACACTCGCGGCATCGGGGCAGATCTCGGCGCCAGCCTTCACATACTCCTCATCCTCGAAGCTGGAGCCGACACCGGCGCCGGTTTCGACGAGGACGCGATGTCCGTTAGCGACATAGGCCTGTACGCACTTGGGGGTCATGCCGACGCGATACTCGTGATTCTTGATTTCCTTGACCAGACCGATAACCATTTCCCTTTTCTCCTTTTATGGCGGCTTTTTTGGCGCACCCGCCCAGCCCGGGCTGCCTGTGGCAGTCCGGATCCGGCGGCGGGCAGCTGATGGCTATTCCCTTGAGCTGTCTTCAGTCGATGCCCAGGTAGATCTTCTGGACACGATCGTTGTTCAGGAGCTCGGTGTTCGTGCCCTCGATCGCGGTCTCGCCGTTGGCGATGACGTAGGCGTAGTTGGCGAACGCAAGCGTTTCCTTCGCGTTCTGCTCGACCATGAGGATGGTCACGCCGGACTTGTTGATCTTCTTGATGAAGTCGAAGATCTCGGCAACGAGCTTCGGCATGATGCCGAGGCTGGGCTCGTCGAGGATCAGCAGCTTCGGGTAGGACATCAGGCCGCGGCCGATGGCGACCATCTGCTGCTCGCCGCCGGACATGGTGCCGGCGAGCTGGCTCTTGCGCTCGGCCAGGCGGGGGAAGATTTCGAAGACTTCATCGAGCTTCTGCTGGACCCGGGCCTTTTCCTTGATCGAGAAGGCGCCCATGTAGAGGTTGTCCATGACGGTCATCTTGGGGAACAGGCGGCGGCCTTCCGGCACCATGCTGATGCCCAGACCAACCATCTTGTGGCTCGGGGTTCCGGTGATGCTCTTGCCGTTGTACTCGACGGTTCCGCCCATCGGCGTGATCGCACCGGTGATGGCGCGCAGCGCGGTTGTCTTGCCGGCGCCATTGGAGCCGAGCAGCGCCACGATCTGGCCTTCGTCCACCTTGAACGAAATGTTGTGGATGGCCGGCATCTTGGAATAGCCGGCGACCAGGTTCTTAACGACCAGCATTGTGTCCACCTCCCAGGTAGGCCTCGATGACATCGGGATGGCTCGAAACCACTTTCGGCGTGTCTTCGAGAAGCTTCTTGCCGGAGACGATGACGACGACCTTGTCCGAGACGTTCATCACGACTTCCATGACGTGCTCGATCATGAGGATGGTGATGCCCTTGGCGTTGATCTTGCGGATCAGCTTGTTGGCGTTGGTGCGTTCGATGCCGTTGAGGCCGGCCATGGTTTCATCGAGCAGCAGCAGCTTGGGGTCGCCGGCGAGGGCGCGGGCAATCTCGAGGCGCTTCTTCTGCATGACGTTGAGGCTCCTGGCCAGCTTGTCGTTGAAGGCCGACAGGTCGCAGAATTCGGAGATCTCGAGGGCGTGCTTTTCGGCCTCGGCCACGCTGCTGCGGTGGACGAGGGCGCCAACGATGATGTTCTCGAGCAGCGACATGTCCTCAAGCGCCTGGGGGATCTGGAACGTGCGTCCCATGCCAAGCTTGCAGACCTGGTAGGGCTTCATGCCGGTGACATCCTTGCCGTCGAAGATGATCTGGCCGGCGGTCAGCGGATGGGCGCAGCTGATGGAGTTGAACAGTGTCGTCTTGCCGGCGCCGTTGGGGCCGACCACGCCGACGATGGACCCGGCCTCGACATCGAAGGAGATGTCCTGGTTGGCCTTCAGGCCCGCATAGAACTTGGATGCGTTCTTGACTTCAAGCAGCACAGCCATGGCTCAGGCCTCCTTCCCTGTCTGGTTGGTGGAAGCCGTTTCGGGCTTCAGCTTGTCCTTCTTGAACCAGTTCTTCAGGCTCTCGATCTTGTCGCGGCTGACCAGCGAGATCAGGCCGTTCGGGATGAAGAGGACGATGAAGATGACCAGAACGCCATAGATGACGAGGTTGAGGCCGCTGAACCTGGCAAAGTAGGAGCGCGAGTACTCGTTGATCGCGGTCATGAGGAAGGCGCCAAGGACGGGGCCCCAGACGGTGCCGATGCCGCCCATGACGCAGACCAGGACGATCAGCATCGAGTTGCTCAGGGGCAGGAGAACCGCGGGGTCGACGTACTGGATGTACTGCGCGTAGAGGGCGCCGCCGATGCTGACGATGCCGGCGCTGATCATGTAGGCGATCAGCTTGTAGCGGGCGGCGTTGACGCCGGAGCTCTCGGCAGAGTCCTGGTTGGCCTTGATCGCCCGGCAGTAGTAGCCGAACTTGGACTTCTCCATGAACTTGGTCAGGAGGACGAACACGGCCATGAAGCCGAGGGCGACATAGTAGAAGGGCTTCTTGGCGATGAACTGCAGCGTGTACCATTCCGGCAGGTTCTTGTTGAGGAAGCTGACGCCGGTCGAGCCGCCAATCCAGCTCCAGTTGAGGAAGATGACACGCGTGCATTCGACGAGGGCCATGGTGGCGATCGCGAAGTAATGGCCGCGCAGGCGGAACAGGGGCAGGCCGATGATGAAGGCGACGGCCATCGAGATGACGACGCCGATCCACATCGAGATCCAGGGGGTCATCTGGAACCACATCAGGCTGAGGGCGCCGACATAGGCGCCGATGGCGAAGAACATGGCGTGGCCGTTGGAGACCTGGCCGGTGTAGCCGCCGATGAAGTTCCAGCCCAGGCCCATGATGGCCCAGATGGCGGAGAGGATGAGGACGTTGACCTGGAACGGGCGCTCCATGAACATGGGCACGATGATGAGCACGGCCATGATCAGGATGAACTCGATCACGAAGGCCTTGTTTTTCTTGAGGGATTTCTGCAGCTTCATCTGGTTACCTCCCGAAGAGTCCCTTGGGCCTGAAGGACACGATCAACATGAAGATCACCATGACGGCCAGGTACTTGTACGAGACGCTCAGATAGGTTCCGGTGAAGAGGTCGACCAGACCCATGATGGCCCCGCCCACGTAGGCGCCGAAGATGCTGCCGAATCCGCCCAGGCATACGGCAATGAAGCCGAAGATGAGGAAGGGAACGCCCACTGAGGGCGACACGTAGTAATAGTAGGTCAGCGCGCAGCCGGCGGCGCCGGCGATGGCTGACGAGATGCCGAATGCAATCATGTAGGCCCGTTCGGTGTTGATGCCCATCAGGCCGGCCGCGTCCTTGTCCTGGGAGGTGGCGGCGATGGACTTGCCGGTTTTGGTCCGGTTCATGAACAGGAAGAGCAGGCCGGTGATGATGAGGGAGACGACGATCGGGACCAGCTTCTGCTTGCTGATGCTGACGAAGCCGAGGTTGATCGATCCGGTGAACATGAGGCTCGGGACCTTCCAGTACTGGCCGCCGACGCCCATGAGCATCGTGTTGATGAGGACCATGCCCAGCGCGAAGGTGATCAGGCGCTGGGAGAGGATCGGGCCGCGCAGGGCCCGGCTGATCAGCAGCTTGTAGACCAGCATGCCGAAGAGGAACATGACGGCCATCACGATGGGGATGGAGGCGATCGGGTCGAGCCCGAGACGGGTGTTGAGGAAGAAGGTCAGGTACATGGAGAGCATCATGAATTCGCCCTGAGAGAAGCTGAGGATGTTCATCACGCCCCAGACGAGAGCGATACCCATTGCGATCAGCGCATATATTGCTCCCATCGCCAATCCTTCAAACAATACCTGGACTAGCATTTCGTCAAGCATGGTTCAACTCCTTAAGTCATCCAGCTTTCAGAGCGGAGTCGGCGGGAAGGGGCCCGGCTTGCAGCGGCCGAACCCCTTCCGCCTGTTTATCCGTTCAGGAGATCGTGGGTGGGTTCCGGTTTACTCGGGTTGAGGATTTTCGGGTTCATGCCTGCCCGATTCAGGTGCGGTCAGCGCTTGTCCCAGGCCGGGGCGGGGTAGATGCCCTTGGTGGAAGCGTACTTGGCCGGGAAGACGGTGGCCATGGCCTTGTCCTTCATCTGGACGACGATGGCGCTGGTCTTGGTGTTCTGGCCGTTGTCGCCGTACTGGTAGCCGGGCAGACCGGTGGGATCCTTGGCGGCGTCAATCTTGAGGCCTTCCTTCATGACGGCACGCATCTTGTCCGGGTCAGTGGAGCCAGCCTGGTTGGCGATGAGGGCGAGGAGGTAGCCGTCCCAGGCAGAGGCCAGGACGTCGCCGATCAGGGTCTTGCCGTTGGAGTACTTGCTCTTGTAGAGGTCAGCCAGCTTCTTGGAGATGTCGCTGTTGAAGTCGGTGTTCCAGCGGGCGGTCGAGTAGACATAGTCGGCATCCTTGCCGAGCTTGCCGATGAAGTCAGAGGAGGCGAAGCCGCCGCGCTGGCCGAAGAGCATCTTCGGAGAGTAGTTCTGCTCCTTGAAGGTGGACATGTAGAGCAGGGCGTCGGCGATGTACGAGCTCATGATGACGGCGTCGGCGTTGGCCTTCTTGAGGCGGAGGACTTCGGAGGTGACGTTGGAGGCAGTGGCGCTGTAGGAGATGTTCTCGATGATGTTCAGGCCGTACTGGGCAGCCCACTTCTGTTCGGTCTTGGCGATGTTGGTGCCGAACTCGGTGTCTTCGCTGCAGAGGGCGATGTTCTTGATGTTGGCGCCCTGGCTGTCGTTGAGGCTCTTGATGTACTCGAACGTGTCGCGGATGAAGGTGTCGTCACCGGGGTAGGTGCGGCCGAAGTACTTGTAGCCAGCAGCGGTCAGGGACTCGGAGGTGCCCTCGGACAGCAGCGGAACCTTGTACTTCTCGGCGGCGACCATGGCGGTCTTGGTGGAGGCGCTGGAGAAGTTGCCGCACAGGCCGATGACCTTCTGCTCGGTGATCAGGCGCTCGGCTTCGACAGCAGCGATATCGGCGGTGCTCAGGTCGCCGACGACAAACTTGATCTTCTTGCCGCCGAGACCGGGCAGGCCCTTGCCATCGGCGATCGGGAGGTTGAGGTCGACGCCGACGTTGATGGCGTCTTCAAGCAGCTTGGCGAGGGCCTGGACTTCGACGCCGGCCTGGGTCTGGGTGCCGGTCAGTGGAACCAGGAGGCCAATCTTGATGACATCGCCGGAGGCGGCGGTCGTGGCGGCAGCGGAGGAGCCGGCGGCTGTTGTGCCAGCCTTGGTCGTCGCGGCCGTGGTTGCGGCAGTGGTCGAGCTGCCGGCGCAGCCGACGAGGCCTGCGACGAGGGAGATCAGCAGAATCCAGATGATCGCTTTTTTCATGTGAGGTTCTCCTTCTTGTTTGTTGGATGTGTGGGCTGTCTTGGGGGGAAGGATGATTTCCGGCTGCAAGGGATGGTTTGCGTGGAGCGGGTGGATGAAGATAGCTGGATGTCGAGCTGGCTGTCGGGAATGTGACCGGGCGACCGTTGCGATGACTGTTGAGATTGCCGCTGATCGGGCTTTCGGGAAGGGATTGCGGCTTCGGGAAAGTGGTGTTTGGCTTCGAGAGAGTGGTGCCTGGCTTCGGGAAAGTGGTCTTTGGCTTCGGGAAAGTGGTGTTTGGCTTCGAGAGAGTGGTGCCTGGCTTCGGGAAAGTGGTCTTTGGCTTCGAGAGAGTGGTGCCTGGCTTCGAGAAAGTGGTGTATGGCTTCGTGGAAATGATCGCGGTGAAGAAAGATTGCAGATCCGGGGCAGGGACAGGATCGGGGACGGGGCTTTTCGCGGTGCTTGTTCGAGGCGCTTGCGCAGCTGATCTGTCCAGTCATGTACAGCAGTCAGTTCCGTACGCGCACACATCTTCGGGTTCGGGGCCGCTGCGGCCGGAGCGGGTTCCCTGCCGCGGATTTCC
>CAYOHO010000106.1:0-6798 GCA_964403755.1 uncultured Oscillospiraceae bacterium | reverse complement strand
CGCGCCATCGTGGTTTTCAGCTGCCGGAGAGCGCAAATCGTCCACGGTCGCGGATAACGGTACCCCTGACTTCCAGGTCTGTCAGGCGGCAGAGAATTTCCGGCAGGGGCTCTCCCAGCAGGGCCGACAGGTCATTGAGGCTCAGCGATCCGCCGCGCAGCATCTGGCAGATGCTGTCCTCCTCCCCTTCCTCGTCCGGATGTTCCAGCGCGGCAGAAAAGGCATCGATCCGGCGCGCAGAAGGAATCCGCCAGAGCACATCCTCGGCATCTGTCAGCAGAAAGGCGCCTTCGCGGATCAGCCGGTTGCAGCCCTCGCTTTCCCGGGAGAGGGCATTGCCCGGCACGGCATACACGTCCCGGCCCTGGTCTGCAGCATACGAGGCTGTGATCATGGAACCGCTTTTCAGTGATGCCTCAATAATGATGACGGCATCTGCCATGCCGCTGAGGATGCGGTTGCGGGCAGGAAAGTAGGTGCGAACAGGCGGCGTGCCCGGCAGGTGTTCGCTGATGATGGCCCCCTGTTCGCAGATACGGGCGATCAGGGCGGCGTTTTCCGGCGGGTAGGCAATGTCGACGCCGCAGGCCAGGACGCCGATGGTCGGTGAGGAAGCGCCAAGAGCGGACTCGTGCGCCACGGTGTCAATGCCGCGGGCCAGGCCGCTGACGATGACGATCCCGGCATGGGCGAGTGGTTCGGCAATCCGGCGCGCCATCAGGCGTCCATAGCCGGTTGGGCGCCGCGTGCCAATCATGGTGGCGACGCTTGCATCCTTGAGCAGCCGCCCGATATCCTGACCGCGCCAGAACAGGACAGCCGGTACGCCGCTGATCTGGCGCAGCCGCTGGGGGAAGCGCGGATCGGTGCAGGCTGCAGCCTGGATCTGCTGCTGACGGCACTGTGCCTCCAGACCCTCAGCGCGTTCCCGGAGGAGCCCGCCGCGGAGGGCTGCCGCCAGCCGGTGCACCCGTTCCGGCGGTCCGCCAGCCGCTTCGACCAGGCTACGGTCAGAATAGCCAAGCAGGCTGTGAAAGCCGCCGGCCCGAGCGGCCAGGCTGCGGAGCGAACGGCCGCCGATTCCGCCCTCTGACAGCAGGAGCGACAGCCGGATGCAGTCACCGAGGCTGACTGTTTCCTCTGCCGGCATGTCGGCGGTTGCGGACATGGCCGGCCGCGGCAGCGGCAGCGGCATGACGGCGGCGTGGGGGCCTGACCATTCAAGCTGATTCATCAAATCCCTCCAATCATCATCCGGAACTGCAGGGCTTCGCCCAGATGCGGCAAGCCCAGCATCCGATCCCCCTCGAGATCGGCGATGGTCCGGGCTACCCGGAGAATCTTCTGGAAGCCGCGCACCGTCAGCTGCAGGGTTTCGGCGGCTGCAGAGGCCTTCTGCAGGACGGCTGCGGTGATCCGGAAGCTGTCGGCGAGGGCCTGGCTGGCGATCAGGCCGTTGGGAGCCGGCTCGATGCCCAGTTCCAGGCAGCGCTCGCGCTGACGGTCGCGGCACGCGCAAATGCGGGTGCGGAGTCCGGCACTGGTTCGATTCAGGTTTGCTGCCCGCATGACGGTCCGCTGCAGGGAGTCGGCGTCAAGGCGGGTGACGGTGGCAAACAGGTCGATCCGGTCCAGAAGCGGCCCCGACAGGCGGGAGAGATGCTGCCGGACCTGGACGTCATCGCAGGAGCAGCGCTTGCGGTCATCGAGGTAGTTGCCGCAGCGGCAGGGATTGGCCGCACCGATCAGCAGGAAGGATGCTGGCCAGACTACCGTTGCCTGGCTCCGGCAGACCCGGACCACCTTCTCCTCCATGGGCTGGCGCAATGTGTCCAGCAGCGACGGGTCAAATTCGGTCATTTCATCCAGGAACAGCACGCCATGATGCGCCAGGCTGATTTCGCCGGGCCGCGGGATGCTGCCGCCGCCCAGCATGGCTGCACGTGTGACTGAATGGTGCGGCGCCCGGAAGGGGCGGATCTGGACGAGCCCGGTATCTTCACCCAGCAGGCCGGCGGCGCTGTAGATTCGGGTCAGCTCCAGCGATTCGGCGGCAGAAAGGGGCGGCAGCAGCCCTACAATGGTGTTGACCAGGGCCGTCTTTCCGCTGCCGGGCGAGCCGAGCAGCAGCAGGTTGTGCTGGCCGCCGGCCGCGATTTCCAGCGCCCGGACCGCCTGGTCCTGCCCGACAATGCTGGCGATGTCGGGTGCATCGGCTGACATGTCCCGTGGTGCTGCGGCAGTTCCCGGACCAGCTGCCGCTGCGGCGGCAGGACTTGCGGCGGACGGCAGCCTGGCAGCGGCACCCGTCATCTGCCGGGTGCGTGCTGGTGTCAGGGCCAGCTGTTCCGGGTCCGGCGGGAACGGCTGGCCATTGAGCCGGGCGACCGCTTCCTGCAGGGATGAAACATAAAGCACCTGACCATCGCTGATCGCTTCGACTTCGCGCCGGTTGACGGACGGAAGGAGACAGCGCTGGCCGCCCGACTCGCGCATCGCCGCATAGCGGCTGATGGCCCCGGGAACACCGCGTACACGGCCATCCAGCGTCAGCTCCCCGAATGCCAGCAGCGGCTCACCGGAGTCAGCCACCTGCCCGGACGCGATCAGGATGGCCAGGGCCAGCGGAAAGTCGAAGGCTGACCCTTGCTTGCGCAGCCATGCGGGCGCCATCGATGCCGTGATGCGGCTGTTGGGAAAGGTCAGTCCGCTGCTGCGGATGGCTGACTGGACACGGTTTCGCGATTCGCGGATGGCCGAGTCCGCCAGCCCGACGATGTCGAATCCGGGCAGGCCGGGCGAGATGGCCACCTCAATATCGACCATGACACCCTGGATGCCCTGCTGGGCGCTGGTCCGGACCAGGCCGTAGCGCTTCTGCATATCCGCTCCTTTCCGATCCGGACCGGACCGCTGATGGTCGAACGCCGTCCGGACGGTCAAATGCCCGGAACAGCCAGGTTCTGTTGCTGGATACAGAATAAATGTTCGCCATGGTTCCTGGTAGGAGAATGGAACGACAGCAGATGCCAGGGGCTGTCACACCGGGGCCGGAAGGCGCCGTGATTGCAGAGGGGTCCGGATTTCGCATATAATACGATCGAATATGAAGGAGGCTTTCCATGAAGCTTGGTATTGTCGGTCTGCCGAACGTCGGCAAGAGCACCCTGTTCAATGCGATCACCCGCGCCGGCGCGGATGTTGCCAACTATCCTTTCTGCACCATCGAGCCCAATGTCGGTGTGGTCGCCGTGCCGGACGCGCGGCTGGACTTTCTCAGCGACATGTACCATCCGGACAAGTACACGCCGGCGATCATCGAGTTTGTCGACATAGCCGGGCTGGTGAAGGGCGCCAGCAAGGGCGAGGGCCTGGGCAACAAGTTCCTTGCCAATATCCGTGAAGTGGACGCCATTGCCCATGTTGTGCGCTGCTTCGACGATCCCAACGTGATCCATGTCGATGGCGCACCCGACCCGGCGCGTGATATCGAGACGATCAATCTCGAGCTCATCCTCTCCGACATGGAGTTCATGGAGCGCCGCATCGACCGCCTGCGCCGCATGGCCAAGGGCGGCGACCACAAGATCACGGCTGACCTGGCCCTGGCCGAGCGCATCAGCGCCGTGCTCGAGCAGGGCCTTCCCGCCCGATCGCTCGACTTCAGCGCGGCGGAGGCCAGTGGCATGCACGAGCTGCCGCTGCTGACCCTGAAGCCGGTTCTCTACATTGCGAACATCTCCGAGTCGGATATCGGCCAGGCGGACGTGACGGCCGTCCGGACGGTCCGCGAGATCGCCGCTGCCGAGAAGGCGGAGGTGGTCGTGATCAGCGCCCGCATCGAAGAAGAGATCGCTTCCCTTGACGAGGAAGAACGGGCGGTCTTCCTGGCTGACCTGGGCCTGGACGAGTCTGGCCTCGACAAGGTGATCCATGCCGGCTACCACTTGCTGGGGCTGATCTCCTTCCTCACGGCCGGACCCACGGAAGTCCGCGCCTGGACCATCGAGCGCGGCACCAAGGCACCCCAGGCCGCCGGCAAGATCCATTCCGACTTTGAGCGCGGCTTCATCCGGGCCGAGATTGTTGCCTTCCATGACCTCAAGGCTTGCGGCTCCTATGCGGCCGCCCGTGAGAAAGGCCTTGTCCGCTCGGAAGGCAAGGAATATGTCATGCAGGATGGCGATGTAGTCCTGTTCCGCTTCAACGTCTGACCGATCCGCTGCGTCTGGTCCGCCCGCTGGCTGACCTGACGCCCTGAATGTCCCGTACGGCGAAAAGACGCCCTGTTCCGCCGGCCATTGGCCGAGCTGCAGAACGGGGCGTCTTCTTTTCAGGAATCAGAGAGGCATGTCCGCCAGGCGTCCGTTATGGTATGCGAAACGTCTGTTCCCATACCGCCTCGGTGCGCCTGACGTCTGTTCCGACGCAGGCGGCCGTCAGGCGCTGCCGGGACCGTGCGGAAACCGGTGCCGCAGGTAGACAAGCAGGCCGAGCGGGATCAGCGCGAACAGGATGATGACAGTAATGCCGATCAGGTAGGGCGAACGGGCAGTCTCGGGGAACCGTGGCGCAAAGGCGCCCAGGAGCAGGAGCCCGGAAAGGCCGATCAGGCAGACTGTCAGGCCCTGTCCGGTGCAGACGGCCGGCAGCGGCCGGTTCCGATGCTCGCGGTACGCCCGCCAGAGCGGCAGGGCTACGGCTGCCGCAGCCGCTGCGAGATAGAGGCCATTGCCAATCGCCGACAGCCCGGCGCCGGAACGGGTGATCAGGCCAGTTCCAGCCAGTGCAGCCGGTGTAAACAGGAGAATGAAGAGGATCAGGGCGAGCAGCAGCGATCGGCGCATGTTCACTCCTCCGCGACCGGCTTGTAGCGGATGCCGCGCTGGCCCAGCTCCTTGGCCAGGAGCTCGCGCACCTGGCTGACCAGGCTGACGTAGTCGCCGTTGTTTTCAATCAGGTGGTGGGCAAGCGCCTTGTACTCCTCGTCGGTCATCTGCATGGCGATGCGGCGGCGAGCCTCCGCCTCCGACATGCCGCGCTCGGCGAGCCGCCGGATGCGCACCGCCTCATCCGACCAGACGACCCACACCTGGTCGCACTGGTCGAGAAAGCCCTGGCGGACCGGGATCGGGACATCCAGGAAGACGGCCTTGATGCCGGACTGCCGGTGCTTTTCCAGTCGGGCGGCCATTTCGGCCAGGACCTGCTGGTGGATGATCTGGCTCAGCTGGTCGAGGCTGCGCCGGTTCTTGAAGACCAGTGCCGCCATCTTCTGGCGGTTCAGGCTCCCGTCCTCCGCCAGCATGCCGGAACCGAACCGGGTTTCAATGGCTGGCAGTGCACTGCCGCCGGCGGCAGTCACCTCGCGTGAAATCTGGTCCGCGTCCAGCACGGGGAAACCGGTTCGGGCACAGATGCCCGCCACGGTTGACTTGCCGGATCCAATGCCTCCTGTGATGCCGATGACAAACATGTCTGCTGTTTCCTTCCCGATTCGATTCTTCCAGGTGGCCGCCCCCGGATGGCGGATTTCTTGTCATGCCAGGCAACGCCGCGGTGGCGCGGCCGGATCAGGTGGCGGCACGAACACTGGCTGCGTCCGGATCGGGCTTTGGCCAGAGCACAGGCAGCGCGGCCTGGATCAGGTGTCGACCAGTACCGGCGGCGCCTCCTCATGCATCTTGCAGGCATACCAGTTGTCACCCTGCTCGACCTCGGCCAGCAGCGGGACATTGAGCTGGATCGCATTTTCCATGGTGGCGCGCAGCAGTTCGGCAACTGGCTGGGCTTCGTGGCGCGGCGCCTCGATGATCAGTTCGTCGTGAACCTGCAGGACCAGCCGTGATTCCAGACCACGCTGGCGCAGCTCGCGGTCGAGGTTCACCATGGCGATCTTGATCAAGTCGGCGGCTGTGCCCTGAATCGGCATGTTCATGGCGGCACGCTCGCCGAAACTGCGCTGGTTGCGGTTGGCAGACTTGAGCTCGTGGATGTAGCGGCGCCGGCCCAGCAGCGTCTCCACGTAACCGCGCTCGTAGCCCTGGGCGATCAGACCTTCGAGAAAGGCGCGGACACCGGGATAGCGGGCGTTGTATTCCTGGATGTAGCGGTGCGCCTCCTTGACCGGAATGCCGAGGTTGCGGGCGAGTCCAAAATCGGAGACACCATAGACGATGCTGAAGTTGACGGTCTTGGCAATAGCCCGCTGGTCGCGCGTCACCTGGTCGGCGCTGGCCTGGAACAGGCCCATGGCCGTGGTGGTATGGATATCCTCGTTATTGCGGAAGGCGGCCGACATGGCCGGATCGCCGGACAGGTGCGCCAGCAGGCGCAGCTCGATCTGCGAATAGTCGGCATCGATCAGGATGCAGCCGGGGCGCGCGACGAAGGCCTTGCGGATCTGGTGGCCGACGCTCATGCGGATCGGGATGTTCTGCAGGTTCGGTTCCGTGCTCGAGAGACGGCCGGTTGCGGTGATGACCTGGTTGAGCGTCGTGTGCACGCGGCCGTCGCGCGGGTCGGTCAGCTTCTCCAGCCCTTCGACGAAGGTCGAGCGCAGCTTGGCCAGCTGTCGGAACTCGACGATCAGCGGCACGATCGGATGCAGGGCCATCAGGCTGTCCAGGACTTCGGCATCGGTCGAATAGACGCCGCTGGCGTTGCGTCGTCCAGCGGGCAGGCCAAGCTCGCCGAACAGGACATCGCCCAGCTGCCTGGGCGAATTGATGTTGAACGGATGGCCGCTAAGCCCATAGATCTGGGTCTGGAGATCAGCCAGGCGGTCACTGAACTGGA
>CAYOHO010000105.1:0-6921 GCA_964403755.1 uncultured Oscillospiraceae bacterium | reverse complement strand
ATGTGGACATCGAATTCACCCAGGCGCGAATCAACCCCTACCGGCATACGCCCTTTGCCAATCGGCTTCGGGAGACCGGACGCATCCGCCTTCGATTTGTACAGGTGCCGCTTCCCGGTCATGCGGTCGAGTTTTTGGCGACCAATCTGTCCAGAGCAGATTTCTCGCGTCAGGAAATCAGTGAGCTTTACCGGCTGCGCTGGGGGATAGAAACGGCGTATGACACGCTGAAAAACAAGTTCCTGCTGGAAAACTTCACCGGAAAGAAAGCGATCCTCATCGAACAGGATATCCTGGCCACGGTCTGCCTATACAATCTGACGCAAGATCTGCTTCGCGACGCCGAGATCGAACAGCGCGAAAAGAATAAGGACAAGCACTATAAATACCAGATGAAAATCAATGTCAACATGGCGATCGGTGTTGTCAAGGACGATCTGATCAGAATGGCGCTGGAGACTGATCCGGGCAAAAGAGCCGAGATATTCGAGGGGGTCATCCGGGCAATCACCGACAACATTGTTCCTGTAAGGGAGAACCGGCAGTTTGAACGCGTCAACAAGCATCCGGCCATTAAGCATCCAGCGAGCAAGAAACACAGTTTCTAGCAGTCGTAACATTCCAGTGCCGTATTTAAGTCGCTCAAATGCGGTGCTAAAAAATAGCAGCAAATCCAATCGGAATGCGGACTGGATCTGCTGCTATTATTTTACCTGTGGTTCTCTAAGTTAATGACATTGCCCCGGAGGGCGGTTCGTGCAATTGCAGGTTTTCCTGATTACCAGCTGCTGCCGTAGCCCTGGCTGTTGCGGGCGGCCTTGCGGGCGCGGCGGCAGTCAGCGCAGCGGACGGGCTCATTCTCGAAGCCCTTTTCCTTGTAGAAGTTCTGCTCGTTCTCGGTGAAGACAAACTGGGTTCCACAATCCTTGCAAACAATGGTCTTGTCGGGCATGATGAATGCCTCCTCTATCATTTTCGGTCATCCTCGGACGTGCGACCTTGATGAATGAAACACGGGACATCCTTTTCGGAGGCAGTTCAGTCATTTCGGATCTGGTCGGAATCTGGCCATGCCCAGAATAGCACAGAGCTTTTGGGCAATTCAAGTCAAAAACGGTTTCTTAATGAATATTTCCTGACTTTTGCAATCTGATCATTTCCGCCCATACTTCATGGCATTTGCCGCCACCAGCACCGCATCCCAGACTCCGGAGAAGGGCGGCGCATAGCAGAGGTCCATCTGGCCAATGCTTTCGGTGGCCATCCTGTTTTCTATGGCAACAGACAGCATGTCGATGCGCAGGACTGCCCCTTCGGCGCCGGCTGCCTGGGCACCAAGCAGACGATGGGTCGCGCGGTCGGCGATCAGCTTGAAGCGCAGGGTTTCCTGGCCGGGATAATATGCAGGATGGTTCGGCACATCAACCACCTGGCTATGCCAGTCGAGCCCCAGCACACGGCAGTCGCGTTCCGAAAGGCCCGTGCGCGCCAGCTGGCGGTCCATCACCTTGATGGCCGCGCTGCCGAGCGTGCCGCCGAAGCGGTCATGACCGCCCAGGAGGTTGCCGGCGACGAGACGGCCGCACTTGTTCGCGGTCGTGGCCAGCGGGATGTACTGGTTGGCCTCGTACAGCTGGTGATAGATCTCGGCGCAATCGCCGGCGGCATAGATGTCGGGCGCGCTTGTCCGCATCTCGCGATCGACGATGATGGCTCCGTTCGGCGCCAGTGCGATGCCGCTGCCGGCCAGGAAGCCAGTTGCGGGCCGGACACCGATGGCGACGATCACCAGGTCGGCATCGTAGTGTCCGGCGTTCGTCTCGACGCAGCATACCCGCCGGTCGCCGCCATGGATGGCGGTCACACGCTCGTCGAGCTGCACGCGGGCGCCATGGCGCCGGAGGGCATCGACGGCGACACTGGCGATTTCGGGCTCAAAGGGCAGCAGCACCTGGCTGCCCGCCTCGATGCAGGTCACCGGCTTGCCCCGGGCCAGGATGGCCTCCACGACCTCCAGTCCGATGTAGCCGCCGCCGATGACGACCGCCTCGCGGGTCTCCGGCTTCATCAGGATGTCGCGGACTTCGATGGCATCGGCGATGGTCTTCAGCGCGTGCACGCCCGGCAGGCCGATTCCGGGAAAGGGCGGCATGACCGGGTTGGCGCCGGTCGCGATCAGCAGTCGGTCATAGGTATCCGAGAACGGGTCGCCCGTGTCCAGGCGCCGGCCGGCAATGCGGTGGCTGGCAGGCATCACCTCGGTTACTTCGTGGAACAGGCGGACATCGACGCCGGAGGCCACGAAGGCTTCAGCCGGACGGACGATCAGGCTGTGCCAGTCGGGCGTATAGCCGGCAATGAAATAAGGCAGGCCGCAGGCGCCATAGGAAACGACGCCGGAACGCTCGTAGACGGTCACCCGGGCATCCGGGGCTTCCCGCCGCAGCTTGGCGGCGGCCGACATGCCGGCCGCAACGCCTCCGATGATGACGACATGCATGGCGCTACCTCCTTGCCGGGTCAGGCTGGCCCGCAGTTCGGCCGGCTTCCGTCAGGCGGCCGTCGTGTCCGGCGCTTCCTGGGCGCGCTGGCGGTCAAGGCGCTGATTGCGGAAATACAGCAGCATATCGACGGTCACCATGCAGAAGTTCAGCATGTAGAAATACACGACATAGTTGACCTTATTGCCGATGAACTTGGAGGCGATACCGCAGGCATAGCCGAACATCAGGATGAAGAGGAAGACGACGCTCTTGCCCTTGGCGGTGCGGGCGCGAAGGCTCTTGGCGATCGAGGTCGGCCAGGCGGCGCCGAAGGAGAGGACCATGGCCAGTTCAAGGAATTCGCTCATTGTTCAGGTTCCTTTCTCGGTTCGGATGGGGTCTGTTCTCAAGTGCGGATCGGGGTCTGTTCTCAAGCACGGGTCGGGGCCGGTTCCAGGGGTAGGGTCAGGGCCGGGTCTCAAGTGCGGGTCAGGGACGGGGGCTGGAATATTCTCTTTCAGACGTAGCGGACCTTGACAGGCTCGCGCAGCGGCAGCTGGGCCGTCGGCTTGAGCAGGCGCTCGCCGAACAGCATTGTATTGCAGATGGCGAGCTCGTCGCCGATGCCGAGGAACGCCCGCATATCGGCGCTCTCGACCAGCAGGTTCCGCAGCAGGCCGCCCCAGCACGAGCCGTAGCCAAGGGCATGGCAGGCATTGTCAAAATGGGTCAGCGCGATGATGCCGTCGTCCTTCCAGAAATACGCCTGCGGGACCAGCGCGATCGCGACATGCGGCGCCGTCCGCAGGATGGTGTCGGAGCCAAGCCGGATGCGGTAGAGGTAGCGGCTGGCAAAGCCATCGTCCGGATTGCGGCGCAGGCGCGCCTCGAGATGGGCGGTGCAGCGGTCGCGCAGCTCGCGTGTCGTCTCGGGCGCGGTGATCACCCATTGGACCTTCTGGGAATTGGTCGCGGTGGGCGCCAGGTTCGCCAGGGCCAGGATCTGATCGATGGCGGAGCGCGGCAGGCCGGCGTGGCGGAACTGGCGCACGCTGCGGCGCGTGGCCATCAGTGTCTCATACTGGTCCGCCGCGGGCAGCCGGGACAGGTCCGCCTGGCACCGGGCGGTGTCCGGCAGGAAGTCGAGGTGCAGGGCGCCGGTGGGGCAGAGGATGGCGCAGTGGCTGCAGGCGATACAGACGCCGGCCGGGGAGGGATCCTCCAGGGCCGGCAGGCCGGTCCCCGGATCCATGCGGATAATGACGGAAGGGCATTCGCGGACACATATCTGGCAGCGGGTGCAGGTTTCGGGGTCAACCCGGATCGTTGTCATGCTGAAATGCCTCCTGTCGGGGTGATCGCATTCGCTACGCCTGATTATACCATCGCCGGCGGCGGTCGACAAAACACGGGTCACCCAATACCGGTGATTTGCCGAAAAACGGATACCGGCCGGACAGCAATTGCAAAGCACTGCCGGATATGTCAGAATCTGGAATCGTCAAAGGGGGAGTGCACACAATGGAAAGGCTGATCGTACTCGGCACCGGCAACGCCATGGTCACACACTACTACAACACCTGCTTCGCCATCCAGGACGACAGCCGGACCCTGCTCGTCGACGCCGGCGGCGGCAACGGCATCCTGGCCGCCCTGCAGGCGACGGGCGTCGACTTCGCCTCGATCCGCGACGTCATCGTCACCCACGAGCACTGCGACCATGTGCTTGGCATCGTCTGGATCGTGCGCAAGATTGCCACGATGATGCAGAACGACAAGTATGAAGGCGACTTGCGGATCTTCTGCCACAAGGATCTCGCCGAGGCCATCCAGGCGATCTGTGTCTACACCCTGCAGAAAAAGTTCACGAAGCTGTTCGGCAAGCGCATCCACTTCGTCGGCATCCGCGACGGTGAAGCGCATCAGCTGCTTGACTATTGTGTCACGTTCTTCGACATCCATTCGACAAAGGCGCCCCAGTTCGGCTTCAGCCTGCAGCTGAAGAACGGCCGCCGGCTCACCTGTCTCGGTGACGAGCCATACAATCCGCTCTGCGAAAGGCACGTGTCCGGCAGTGACTGGCTGCTGGCCGAGGCATTCTGCCTCTATGGCGACCGCGACCGGTTCAAGCCCTACGAAAAGCACCACAGCACCGTGCGCGAAGCCTGCGAGCTCGCCGAACAGCTCGGCGTCCCCAATCTGGTGCTCTGGCACACGGAAGAGAAGACCTTTGGCCGCCGCAAGGAGCTGTACACGGAAGAGGGCCGCCAGTTCTACCATGGCAGCCTGCTGGTCCCGGACGACCGGGAAATCATCGAGCTCTAGAAAGGAACGCCCGGACCGGACCGGTGAAGCCGCGCGGTTCGGTGCCCGGAACGGCAAGCATCAGTCCCGCCGCAAAAGGCCGCTCCCGGTTCTGCCGGGCGCGGCCTTCCGATTTACCCCAGCCGGCGCACGGCCTGCACGGCGGCCAGGATCAGGGCCGGATCCTTGAATCCGCCGGTCTCGACGCCGCTGCTCAAGTCGACTCCGTACGGAGCGACGATGCGGATGGCCTCCGCCAGGTTGTCCGGATTCAGGCCGCCCGCCAGGAAAAAGGGGCGCTCCAGGCGGCCGATGAGGCGCCAGTCGAAAGTCCGGCCGGTGCCGCCGCGGCCGGTGTCGAGCAGCAGGAAGTCAGCCGCCGAACCGGCCTGCGCCTGCGCATCGCCGGCATGAACCATGCTGATGGCGCGGATCACCGGGCAGCCGGCCGACTGCTGGACCGCACGGATGAATGCCTCGTCCTCGGAGCCATGCAGCTGGACCTGCCCGATCACGCCGGCCCGCACCAGGGCCGTGATCTCGGCCAGCGGCGCATCGACGAAGACACCGACCGGCACGATGCCGGGCGCCAGCCGCGCCCGCAGCGCCTCCGCCTGCGCCGGCGTGACCTGGCGGCGGCTAGGCGCGAACACGAAGCCCGCCAGGTCCGGACGGGCCGCATTGACGGCATCGATGTCGGCTTCGCGGAACAGGCCGCAGATCTTGATCCTTGCTGTCATACCAGCCCTCCCGCCGCTTCGCTGGACAGGGCGGCCAGGGCCGCCCGGCGGTCCGGGCTGCGCATCAGGGTTTCGCCGACCAGGACGGCGTCGGCGCCGATGGCCCGCAGGCGGCTGATGTCGGCCGCCGTGCGGATGCCGCTTTCCGAGACATAGAGGCGGTCCGGCGGCACCAGCGCCCGCAGGCGGACACTGGTCTCGAGGTCGACCTCGAACGTGCGCAGGTCGCGGTTGTTGACGCCGATCACGCGGGCGCCGGCCTGCACGGCCTGTTCCGTCTCGGCCGCATCGTGCGCCTCGACCAGCGCGGAAAGGCCAAGGCCGTGAGCCAGCGCGATCCATTCCGCCAGCACCGGCGCCGGCAGCAGGGCGCAGATCAGAAGCACGGCCGAGGCGCCAAGCAGCTTCGCCTCATAGATCATGTAGGGATCGACCGTGAAGTCCTTGCGCAGGACCGGCACGCGGACCGCCTGTGCTGCCGTCTGTAGGTCCGCATTGCTGCCCCGGAACCAGAACGGCTCGGTCAGGACCGAGATGGCGGCGGCCCCGGCCGCTTCATAGTCGCGCGCCAGGGCGGCGACATCATAGCCGGCGGCGATCTCGCCCTTCGAGGGCGAGGCGGCCTTGATCTCGCAGATGAAGGCGAGTCCGTCGGCGGCGCCGGCCGGCAGGCGGCGCCGGCGCAGGGCCTCCTCGAAGGGGAAGCCGGTCGCGGCATCGAGCGCCCGGGCCGCCGCCATGACCGCCGCCGGCGGCGCCTGACGCTTCTGCTCCTCGATGCGCTGCCGTGTGCGTTCGGCAATCTTTTCCAGAATCATGGGTTCCTCCTTGAAGGTCTGCCGGGCTCAGGCCGGCTCGTGCTGCCGACCGTGGGTTTCCACTGCCTGGAACAGGCCTGGGCGTGGCACTGCCAGGCTCAGGCCGGCTCGTGCTGCCGACCGTGGGTTTTCACTGCCTGGAACCGGCCTGGGCACGGCACGTCCGGTCTCAGGCCGGCTCGTTCGAGCGGCGGATGAAGGCCTCGAGCTGGGCCTGTGCCCGGCCGCTGTCGATCAGCTCCGCAGCCAGGGCGACGCCGTCGGCGATGCTGGCGCACCGGCCGGCCACGTAGAGTGCGGCGCCGGCATTGAGCAGCACGGCCTGGCGGCGCGGCCCGGGCTCGCCGGCCAGGATGGCCCGCGTGATGGCCGCGTTCTCCTCCCGGCTGCCGCCGGTCAGGTCCTCCTTGCGGCAGCGCGTGAAGCCGAACTGCTCCGGGGTGATCTCGTAGGAGCGGAAGCGGCCGTCCCGCACTTCGCAGACCACGGTCGGCGCGCTCATCGAGATCTCGTCGAGTCCGTCGCGGCCGCAGACGACCAGGGCGCTGCGCACGCCGAGGTTGGCCAGGACCTGGG
>CAYOHO010000104.1:0-6986 GCA_964403755.1 uncultured Oscillospiraceae bacterium | reverse complement strand
TATCAGTCAAGATTTCTCAGTTTTCCCCTTGACTTTTAATAGCTGGTCTCCTTCTCAAGTCGTCTTCATTGGAGAGCCGGGCGCATCGATCGTGCCACCACAATTTGATTATACGCAATCCGTCCGGCATTGTCTGCCGCTGTCACGCAAATCTCAATCAGCTTGCGCAATATGCACCCCTGGAACCGATCGCCCGCGCCCGATCGCACCCCTCGAACCGATCGCCCCTGCACCCAGGTGCTCCTGAGTCCGATCTTCTGGAACCGATCGCCCGAATCCGATAAAAAAGAACAAATGTTTGACTTTGCACTTCGGCCGTGCTACTTTTGAATTGACGGAAGCGAGAATTCGGACTCGGGAGGCGTGCGCTCATGGACCTGATGGAGAAGCTGAGCATTCTCGGCGAATCGGCACGATATGATGTCTCCTGCGCCTCCAGCGGCACGACCGGCCGGACCGCCGGCAGCGGTGTCGGCAATACCGCGCTCGGCGGCATCTGCCACACCTGGACCGAGGACGGCCGCTGCGTCTCGCTGCTAAAGGTGCTGCAGACCAACTACTGCGCCTATGACTGCGCCTACTGTGCCAACCGCCATTCCAACGACATCCCGCGCGCCGCCTTCACGCCGGAGGAGCTCGCCGACCTGACGATCGCCTTCTATCGCCGCAACTTCATCGAGGGCCTCTTCCTGAGCTCCGGGGTTATCGGCTCGCCCGACGCGACGATGGAGATCATGTGCCGGACCCTGTCGCTGCTGCGCCATGTCCATGGATTCAACGGTTACATCCACGCCAAGGCCATCCCCGGCGCCTCGCCCGCACTGGTCGAGCGGCTCGGGCTGCTAGCCGATCGGATCAGCGTCAACATCGAGCAATGCAGCGACGTCTGCCTCCGGCGCCTGGCGCCGCAGAAGTCGCTGCACCGAATCGATCCGCAGATGGCCTACATTGCCGGTCGCAGTGCCGAAAACCAGGGCGACCTCGTTCGCTGGCAGGCGGCCCCCAAGTTCGCCCCGGCTGGCCAGAGCACCCAGGTCATCATCGGCGCCAGTCCCGAGCGCGACGTCCAGATCCTGACGACAGCCCAGACGCTCTACAGCCGCTACGGCCTCAAGCGCGTCTACTACTCGGCCTACATCCCGGTCAACATCGACGCGCGTCTGCCCTCGGTGACCACCGCGCCGCCGCTGCTGCGCGAGCACCGCCTCTACCAGGCCGACTGGCTGCTGCGCTTCTACGGCTTCGAAGCCCGCGACCTGGTCAGCGAGCAACTGCCGGACCTCGACCTCGAGCTCGACCCCAAGGCTGCCTTCGCCCTGCGCCATCTCGACCGCTATCCGCTCGAGATCAACCGCGCCGACTACACTGAACTGCTCCAGGTGCCCGGCATCGGCGTGACCTCGGCGAAGAAGATCGTAGCCGCCCGGCGCAGCCGCCACATCCGGGTTGAGGACCTCAAGCGGCTCGGTGTTTCGCTCAAGCGTGCCGGCTGGTTCATCACCTGCGACGGCCAGCTGGCCTCGGTACGCCACCCGTCGCCGGAAGCCCTGCGTCTCCTGCTGGCTGATGATGCCGGCCGCCAGCGCCAGTCGCCGCTGCAGCTCAGCTTTGCCGAAATCGGCACCGCCTCCGGCCTCTAGCGGCCGGCGTTTGTGCACCAGCCTCCGCTTCTAGCGGCAGCCGTACAGGCCCCAGCCTCGACCGATGGCAGCCTCCAGCGGCCGCCACACCGGCCCGTTCCGAGCCTCTTTGCCGCTTGTTCTGACCCCTTGACCATCCTTCACAAGGCAGGTGACCAACCGTGATGCTCCGCCACGATCCAACCTTTGAAGGGCTGCTCAGTGCGATCGCGCTCTGCCTGCACGACGGCGTCGAGCCGGAGGCCCTGGTGCCCGACCTCGACCAGCTGACACTGCTGCCCTGCACCGATGCACCGCTGCTTCCCGGCATCCGTGGCCGCTTCCGCAGCCAGCTGGCCAGCCGCATGGGTCCGGCCCGCGCCGAAGACGTGCTCACGGCTGCGTGGCACGCCTGGCTGTCCGAGGATGAAGGCATCGGCCTCGCCATCTACCGCTTCCTGGCGGTGGCCTTCCGGCGCCGCTGCGACCCATCCGGCGATCTGCTCGACCCCGACATCTCGCGGGTCGTGCGCATGGCCCGCAAAACCGCCCGCCTGTCGCACGCCTTCCTGGGCCTGATCCGCTTCCGCACCGTCGGCCCCGCCCTCTTCCTGGCCGACTTCTCGCCGGAATGCCATGTGCTGCCCCTGCTCCTGCCGCACTTCTGCGAACGGCTGCCGGACCAGTGCTTCGTCATTCGCGACCAGCGCCGCGGCCTGGCCGCCCTGCACATGCCGAACCGCCCGCCCCAGATCTTCGTGCTTGCCCCGCCCGGCGAGGATGACCAGCCCGCCGGCGGTCCGCTCCCGTTCGCCCTGCCAGCTGCAACAGGCGCCGGAACACCGGCCGCCCTGCTAATGGAGCCAGTCGCCCCGCTTCTGGAACCGCCCGCCCCGGTTCTGGAGCCAGTCGCCCCGCTTCTGGAACCGCCCGCCCCGGTTCTGGAGCCGGTCGCCCCGCTTATGGAACCGCCCGCCCCGGTTCTGGAGCCGGTCGCCCCACTTATGGATCCGCAAGCCCCGCTTATGGAACCGGTCGCGTCGGCCCTGGCGCAGACCGCTGTCCAGCCGCAGGCGGCATTTGACGAGATGTGGCGGCGCTATCTGGCAGCGCTGACCATTCCCGAGCGGCGCAACCTGCGCCTGCAGCGGTCGCATATGCCGAAGAAATACTGGAAGTATTTGACGGAGCAGCCCGGCGGCGCCTGAACCTCGCCGGATCAGCCTGTGGCCCGGTGCATGTCCCGCACGCTTCTGCCACGACCCGGTCCGCATTTCCGCCCGAGAACGCAAAAAGCGGGCCGGCACTTTGATGTGCCGGCCCGCGTTCTATTGGCGAGCTGTCGTTACAGAGTCAGGCGTTCAGGCTGCCAGGCGTTCCCGGGCGGCTGTTGCGACGGCCGGGCCGTTCCGTTTCTGATGGGGCAGCCGGTGCGGCTGTGGTGCGGATCCGGGGCACCCGGTCAGATGAAGCGGCGGATGGACTCGGGTAGGGCCTCGGGCTCTGCGGACAGGATAATCATCACGCTGAAGTTGTTGGCTTCGGAGAAGGTCTCGAGTTCGGCGAGGAACTTCTCGAGGCTGATCATGGAGGTGTCGTTCGCGATCTTGAAGATGCTGTCGATGTAGATGTGGGTCAGGTCATAGTCCTTGGCGCTGACGCCGGCGATGAAGGCCAGCAGTTCGCGGAAACCCACGACGGGATAATCGGAAATGTCCACCAGGCGGATCTGGTACTTGACGAGACGATCCAGACGGCGCCCCCGTTCAATGCAAACAACGTTTGTAGAATCGCTCATCGCCTGGGCATTGAGGTCGTCGACCAGGCGAGCGGTCTTGCCGCTGCCCTTTCTGCCAACAATTACCTTGATCATGGGCATCACTCCCTTTGCGTTTTCGGCCGCCGCGGCGGCTTTCTTCCATTGTACCCCACCCCTATGGGAAAATGAAGCGACAAAACGGTGAAATTCCCGCTGCCGACGGCGAAAAATGCATCCCGATAATCGGCAATATCACGAAAATGTCGAAAAGATTGGCCTCTGTATATGGCTCCTGCACAGATGCGGTCGGTCGACGGACCGCCTCGAGCCCCGGACGGCAGCGGTCCGCGCGTGCTCGGCGGAAGCGGCAAAGGCCCTGACGCCAAGGGTTTTACGCCGTGCCGGTCGCTTGCATTGCCGGACTGCCCATGGTATACTCAAACAGTATGACGGTAGGTGGAACGGAGAGTGGGCACGCCCACTCTTTGTTGCTTCATGCCGTTTCATGGCATCACGAAGCAGAACAGATGACTTCCGGGAGGGAAGGATGGCAAATCGCCCCAAGACGGCACAGCTGATCTATGACGCAATTGAACCGGTCGTCCGCGAGCTCGGCATCGAGCTGGTCGACGTCGAGATGACAACCGAAAACGGCGCCCGGTTCCTGCGGGTCTTTGTCGACCGCAAGGGCGGCATCACCATCGACGAGTGCGCCAGGGTCAGCGAGCTGATCGACCCGATCATCGAGAAGGATCTGCAGATCACGACCCACGACTATCTTGAAGTGTCATCGCCCGGTCTCGACCGGCCGCTGAAGGACGACCGCGACTTCGCCCGCTATGTTGAATGCTGGGTCGAGGTCAGCCTCTACAAGGCCCGCGATGGTCAGAAGAAGTTCCTCGGCTGGCTGCTGCCGCTGGCGGACGACCGCATCGCGATCCGGGCGGAGGACGGCACGGTCCACACCTTCGAGCGCAGCGAAACAGCCAAGGTCAAGCGGGCCGTCCGTTTTGACTGAACCCGATGGCCGGCAGCAGGCGACCTGCCTGAACCCGGCCGGACCCCTGATCAGGAATCAGGAAGACCGAGAAGAAATGGGCAATAAAGGAAGGAGACTCGTCCGCAATGAATAAAGAACTGATTGAAGCGATCCGCTTGCTGGAAAAGGAACGGGGCATCGATGCCGAGGTCCTCTATGAGGCGATCGAGGAGGCGCTTGTCTCCGCCTACAAGCGTGAGTTCGAGGCCAAGACGACCGACAACATCCGCGCCGAGGTTGACCGGGAGACGGGCGAGATGCGCGTGTTCCTCACCAAGACGGTGGTTGAGGAGGTCGAGGACCCGAATGCCGAGATGAGCCTGGCGGAAGCCCATTCGCTGTCGGACGACTTCGAGATCGGCGACATGCTCGACTACCAGCTCAATCCGCAGGACTTCGGACGCCTGGCTGCCCAGACGGCCAAGAACGTCATCAACCAGAAGCTCTGCAGCGCCGAGCGCGAGCGCATCCAGAACGAGTTCTCCAGCCGCATCGGCGAGATTGCCGCCGGCGTCGTCCAGCGCAAGGACCGCCGCGAGGTCATCGTCGACATCGGCCGCGCCGAGGCCGTCCTGCCCTTCAACGAGCAGGTCCGCACCGACGGCTACAACTTCAACCAGCGCATGCGCTTCTACATCCTCAAGGTGGATGAGAAGAAGGGACGCCCGATCGTCTACGTCTCCCGCAGCCATCCCAACCTCGTGCGCAAGCTTTTCGAGCAGGAAGTGCCGGAAATCGCCAGCGGCGTCGTTGAGATCGTCGCGATTGCCCGCGAGGCCGGCTCCCGCACCAAGATGGCCGTGGCTTCCCGCGACGAAAACGTCGACAGCGTCGGCGCCTGCGTCGGCCAGCGCGGTCTCCGCGTCCAGGCGATCATGGACGAGCTCATGGGCGAGAAGATCGACATCATCGAGTGGGATCCGGATGAAGTCACCTTCATCAGCAACAGCCTCAACCCGGCCAAGGTCGTCAAGGTCGACACCTATCCGAACGACAAGGTAGCGGTTGTGGTCGTCCCCGACCAGCAGCTCTCGCTCGCCATCGGCCGTGAAGGCCAGAACGCCCGCCTCGCCGCCCGCCTGACTGGCTGGAAGATCGACATCAAGAGCGAGTCGCAGTACCGCAGCATGATCGAGGCCGAGCTGATGTCCCGTTTCGAGGCGGCCGCCGAGAAGACCGCCGCGGACCACCAGGAGTAACGGACAGGAGGCGGCATGAAGAAGCAGCCGGAACGGATGTGTGTCAGCTGCCGCGCCATGCATCCGAAGAAGACCCTGATCCGGCTGGTCCTGAGCCCCCAGGGCGAGATCAGCCTCGATCCGACCGGCAAGAAGCCGGGCCGCGGCGCCTATGTGTGCCGCAACCGCACCTGCCTGCAGCAGGCGATCCGCCAGCACCGGTTCGACAAGAACCTCAAGGCTCGGGTCGACGAGAGCATAGTCCGTACCCTGACCGCCGAACTGGAGGCTCTGCCGCCGGAAGCGCCGGACAGCGACGGATCGGAGGACTGACATGACCGAACGCTTCTGGCGTTTCCTGGGAATGGCCTGCCGGGCCGGCCGCCTCATCTTCGGCAGTGATGCCGTGGAGCGAGGCATGCGCTCGGGCGAAGTGGTCCTGGCCATCCTCGCAGAGGATGCGGGACCCAACACAAAGGACAAGATCGGCCGGCTGAGCGCCTTCTACGGAATTCCGCTCATCGCGGCCGGTGACCGCCAGACACTGGGCCACTGGACCGGGCGCGACGCCCGGGTGGCCGTCGGGGTCGTGGACGAAGGCTTTGCCAATCGCCTCATCGAATTGGCCGGACAGCACGATTGACAGGAATGGACAGCCTTCGGGCATTGCGCCGGCAGGGCCGGAGGCGAAAAATAATTGGAGGAAAATGCACAGGATGATGAAACGAGACGATTCCGGATCTGGTCTGAGAGCAGGTTTTGTGAGAGGCGATGGCATGGGCCAGACGCCAGTGAAGAAGCCGGCTCCGCAACCGGGTGAGGATAAGCAGGAGAAGGATCGCGTGAGCGACAAGGCGCACAAGCAGGACCGTCAGGCGAAGCCGCAGTCCGAAGAGGCGCCTGCCGTCCATGCGCCGGAACCGGCTGAAGCGGACAGCCCGACCATTACGATGCAGGGCGTTTCCGGCAAGAAGATCACGGGCGTCGTCAAGGTTGTGAAGGCTCCGCGCCAGGATCGGAGACCGGAAGGCGAGGCCGGCGAAGCCGGACAGCCTGCTCCGGAATCCCATGCGCCGGCTGCCCAGCCGGAACCGGCTGCGGCTGCACCGGCCGCACCGGCTGCCCGCGCCGAAGCTGTGCCTTCCGTCGAGTCGCGTCCAGCTGCCCCGGCTGCTTCAGCCCCGCAGGCTCCGGCCCCGCAGGCTCCGGCTGCCCGTTCCGAGGCTGCACCGACCGTTGAGTCGCGCCCGGCCGCCCCGGCTGGCGAAGCCCGTCCGGCCGCCCAGACGCCCGCGGCACCATCCGCCCCGGCTGCCGCCGCTTCGGCCGCCGCTGCCCAGGCCCCGGCTGCTCCGGCTGCCCCGGCCGGCGAAATCCGCCCGGCTGCCCAG
>CAYOHO010000103.1:0-7012 GCA_964403755.1 uncultured Oscillospiraceae bacterium | reverse complement strand
TCCCCGTCTGCAAGATCATGGATTACGGCAAGTTCATGTTCGAACAAGCCAAGAAGGAACGCGAAAACCGGCGCAACCAGCACATCACGGAAGTGAAGGAAGTCGGTCTGAAGCTGAGAACCGAGGAACACGATCTGGACTACAAGATCAAGAATGCCATCCGCTTCCTGAAGGATGGTGACCGCGTCAAGGTTGTCCTCAAGTTCCGCGGCCGTGAAATGACCTACACCCAGCAGGGTTATGCGGTCATGAAGCAGTTCGCGGAGGCATGCCAGGAAGCCGGCCAGGTGGATCGGGATCCCAAGGTTGAAGGCAGGAACATGATCATGTTCCTGGCCCCGAAGAAGAACTGAGCGGCTGCATCGCGGCTGCAGGACCATCACAGAAACGCAGGAGGAACGGCAGATGCCCAAGCAGAAGACCCATAGCGCATCCAAGAAGAGGTTCAAGGTGTCCGGCACCGGCAAGATCATCCGGGGCCAGGCCTTCAAGAAGCACATCCTGACCAAGAAGAGCACGAAGCGCAAGAGAAACCTCAGGAAGTCACTCGTTGTCGCCGCGGCCAACCACGCCAATATCCGCCAGCTGATCCCGTACAAATAAGCGGATTTAGCGACAGGATGCATGAGATTTACGGAGGTTTTTACCGATGACCAGAGTCAAGAGAAGCGTTCGCGCCAGAGCCAGACATAGGAAGATCCTCAAGCAGGCCAAGGGCTATTTCGGCAACAAGAGCAAGCTGTTCAAGGTTGCCAACCAGCAGGTCATGAAGTCGCTGAGCTACGCCTACCGCGACCGCCGTGCCAAGAAGCGCGAGTTCCGCAAGCTGTGGATCGTGCGCATCAACGCCGCGGCCCGCCTGAACGGCCTCTCCTACAGCCGCTTCATCAACGGCCTCGTGAAGGCCCAGATCAGCCTCGACCGCAAGGTCCTTGCCGACATCGCGGTCCAGGATCCGGCCGGCTTCACCGCCCTCTGCGAGAAGGCGAAGGCCGCGCTCTGAGAATGGTTCCCACCAGAACCCATACAGGCATCAGCAAGGGCGGGTCTACACCCGTCCTTGATCCTTTTTGCGGCCTTTCCGGGCCGGGGATGGCAGGGAAGCGATGATCAGGGCCGACCATTTCTCCAGGACCATCGTCAGCCGGGACAACCCGGCCTTCCGCGAGCTGGAACGCATTCGCCGCGCCCCCCAGCGCGCGGAGCCGCCGCTGCTGTTCCTTGAAGGCCTGCGCCTGTGCGGAGACGCGCTCCAGTCCGGGGTGCCGGTCATCCGGGCAATCCTGTCCGAGTCCGGTTCCCGGCGCGATGAGATCCGCGCCCTGCTGGCCGGTGTCAAGGCTGCCGAGGAGACGCTTGTGCTGGCGGACCATCTGTTCGCGCGCCTGGCGGCGACAGAGGAGCCGCAGGGCATCGCCCTGCTCTGCGCCCAGCCGGTGCGGACGCCGGAAAGCGTTGCGCCCGATGCTCGGGGCCTGTATCTGGTTCTGGAAGGGGTTTCCGACCCTGGCAACGTCGGCACGCTGATCCGTACAGCCGACGCCTTCGCCTTTGCCGGCGTCTTTGTGCTGCCGCAGACCGCCAGCCCGTTCGGCGACAAGGCGGTGCGCAGCTCGATGGGCTCGTGCTTCCATGTGCCGATCGTGGCGCTCGCCGACATCGCCGCCCTGCGCGCCTGGCTGGATTCAGCCGGCCTGGCCCTCTATGCCGCCGACCTCGATGGCGTCGCCCTGACGGAGCACCCGTTCCGGCAGCCGGGCGCCATCCTCATCGGCAATGAAGCCCGCGGCATCAGTGCCGAGGCGCGGGCCGCCTGCAGTTTGGCTGTCACCATCCCCATGCCCGGCCGGGCCGAGTCGCTGAATGCAGCGGCAGCCGGCGCAATCCTCTGCCATGCCCTGCGCAGCGCCTTCCCGGCCGGAAGGGCCTGAACGCGTTCCGGATTGACTGCCGGCCGGCACTGGTTGCAGTCGGCAGCCGTTGCGGCGGACTGCAGTTGCGGACGGAATCGACAGAGCAGCGGGCCAATTGTGAAATCTATGTGAACGATGTAGAATAGCATCAACGTGCGGGCCGGTCAGCGTCCGCAGACAGGTGGAGAGTTCCATGCAAATCATCATCATCGGCTGCGGCAAGGTTGGATCTTCGCTCGCCGCCGCCCTGATCGAACAGGATCAGGACGTGGTCATCATCGACAGCGACCCGGCGCTCATCCAGGCTGCCGATACCCTTGACTGCATCAAGATCACCGGCGTGCCGATCGACCGTGATGTCCTGCGCCAGGCCGGCATCGAGACAGCAGACGTTGTCTGCGCCGTCACCCAGAACGACAACATCAACATCATGGCCTCGCAGATCGCCCGCGAGATCTTTGGTGTCAAGCGCATCTACACGCGCGTCTTCAATCCGTCCAGCCGCGGCGTGTTCAATGACCTTGGCCTTGAGAGCATCTGCTCCACCCAGCTGACCGTGCAGGCCTTCATCCGGGCCATCCAGGAGGAGTCGGGCGAGGAGCGTCATCTGCTTTACGGAGCCCGGCTGCTCTATTCGCGTGCCCCGGTCAATGCCGGCCTGGTGGGCACGGACATCACGAACCTGGCGAGCGACGCCGGCAAGACGATCATCGGACTGACCCGGCGCGGCCGGCTGATGCTGGCTGTCCCCGGCCTGCGCATCCAGGTCGGCGACGAGATCGTCCAGGCCGAAATGGAATGAGCCTGACAGGCAAGGAGCGCATGAGAGCATGAAGATCATCATCGTGGGCGGCGGCAAGCTGGCCTACTATCTCCTGAAGACCCTGAAGCCGAACCGGCACGACATCACCGTCATCGAGCAGCAGAAGGAGGCGAGCGCCCGCATCGCCACCGACTTCGACGAGGTGACCGTCTACAATGGCGACGGCACCAGCATCCGCGTCATGGAGGAGGTCGGCACGCAGAACGCCGACTTCTTCGTCGCGGTCACCGGCAAGGACGAGAACAACCTGGTGGCCTGCGAGGTTGCCAAGCTGCGCTTCAACGTCCGTGTCACGGTTGCACGTGTCAACAACCCCAAGAATGCCGAGATGTTCTTCCGGCTCGGCGTCGACAAGATCTTCTCCGGCACCCAGCTGCTCGCCGACATCATCGAGCAGGAGATCGACTATGCCGGCATGCGGGTTGTCTTCAACATTCCCCATACGCCGAAATCGATCGTCGAATTCCAGCTGTCGCCGCGTTCGCCGGCAGTCGGCAAGACGCTCCAGGCCTATGACTTCCCGGGCGACAGCAAGGTGGTCATGATCACGCGCAAGGACGGCACCGTCGAGATGCCGGTCGGCCCGCTGGTCATGGCAGCCGGAGACGCCATGCTGCTCGTCTGTGACGAGAGCGAGTACAACCAGGTCTGGAAGACCATGGTCCGGCAATGATCCGCGGCCAGAAGCCACTGGCTGCCAGCCAGATGGCCCTGATCCATCAACGGTCCGCCATGGACCCGGCTCCGATCCGCCGCTGACCCCCTCTGACCCGCCTCTGAACCGACGAAACGACGCACCGCGCCGCGAAACCAACCGCGCGAGACAGACCGGCCGCTTCCGGCGCCTGGCCTGACAGGAAAGCAAACGCCATGGCAATCATCAAGAAACAGCGTACCAATCTCCCCGCCCGCTGGCTCAATGCCAAGCCGGCCCGCGTCATATCGGCCAGCTTCCTGTTCGTCATACTGACGGGCGCCCTGCTGCTGACCCTGCCGATCGCCTCGGAAAGCGGGAAGAGCCTGGGCTTCCTCAAGGCGCTCTTCACGGCCACATCGGCCACCTGCGTGACCGGCCTGATTGTCATCGATACGGCCACCGGTTGGACAACCTTCGGTGAAATGGTGATCATCGCCCTGATCCAGATCGGCGGCCTCGGCCTCGTCACGATCACGGCCTTCTTCTACAGCCTGCTGCGGCGCAAGAGCAGCCTGCGCACCATGGTCCTGACCGCGGAGTCGACGGCGAGCTTCGGCTTTGCCGACGTCTTCAAGCTGGTGCGCAAGATCGTCCTGATCACCTTCACCATCGAATTCATCGGCGGTGTGCTGCTGGCCTGGCGCTACTTCCTCCAGTTCGGCCCTGTCGGCATCTACAAGGGCTTCTGGCAGGCTGTCTCCGCCTTCTGCAACGCTGGCTTCGACCTGATCGGCGACACGAAATATGGCGCCTATGCCAGCCTGGTCAACTTCAACAACGACCCGACGATCATCCTGACCAGCGGCTGGCTGCTGGTCTTCGGCGGCCTCGGCTTCGTCGTCTGGACCGACATCCTGTCCCTGCCCACCAAGCGCAAGCTGGACTACCATTCGCGCGTCGTCCTGCTGGTCACAGCGTCCCTGATCACGATTGGCACGCTGTTCTTCTACTTTGTCGAGCGCAACAACACGAGCGCCCAGTACGCCATGGGCAACCTCCCCAACGCCCAGAAATGGCTCGCTGCCTGGTTCCAGTCGGTCACGCCCCGAACGGCCGGCTTCAACTCGATTGACCAGGCCAGTATGAGCGACAGCTCGAAGCTCATGTCGACGATCCTGATGTTCATCGGTGCGGCGCCGGGTTCAACCGGCGGCGGCATCAAGGTGACCACGTTTACCGTCATCGTCGCAACGATCATCGCCGACATCTTCGGCGAAGAGGAGACGCTGCTGCTCAAGCACCGAATCCCGCGTGATGTGTTCACCCGCGCGCTGGCCATCTTTGGTCTCGGCATGACCATCCTGGTCACCGGCACCATGCTGATGACGTTCTTCGAGCACGCAGCCCTCAGCGCCGGCAAGTTCTCCACCCTCGACCTCCTGTTCGAGGAAGCCTCCGCCTTCGGCACGGTCGGACTCACCTCTGCCGGCACGCCGCAGCTGACTCAGGCCAGCTGGATGGTGCTCATCCCCTCGATGTACCTGGGCCGCGTTGGCCCGGCTTCATTCGCCATCGGCCTGGCGATGCGCAAGGCCAAGCACACCGAGCGCATCCACCCCGAGGGCAAGACCCTCGTCGGCTGACCGGAGCACAGTCCACGTCCCGGCAGAGCCCTTGTTGGCTGACCGGGTATTGGCGCTCAGAACGCTTCCACATGCAGGAACGATTCGCCACGGCGTCATAAACGGCCGTTCGGGGGTTTGAAAAGGGCCATTATTCTGAACCGCATTGAATATTTCGAAAATGATACTGCAAAACAGTACGTTTGTGCATTGACACAGGGGCTCCGTTTCCCCGATAATTCCCTTATCAAAAGGGGGTATGTCAGATGGACCAGAAGACACATCAGCGCCTGATCCGTGAGATGGCGGAGAACTCGGCCGCGAAGATCCGGATCGATCCGGCACTCTACGAACGATATAGCGTCAAGCGCGGCTTGCGCAATGAGGATGGCACCGGCGTCCTGGTCGGACTGACCGAAGTCGGTGAAGTCTATTCCTATTATATGGACGATGCCGAGCGCGTTCCGGTCGAGGGCCGGCTCTACTATCGCGGCATCGAGATCACCGATCTCACAAACGGCTTCTTCGAGCAGAAGCGCTTCGGCTTCGAGGAGTGCACCTACCTGCTCCTTTTCGGCGAACTGCCGACCCGCGAGCAGCTGACCACGTTCACCGAGCTGATCAGCGCGGTCCGTTCACTGCCCGACGGCTTCACCGAGGACATGATCCTCAAGGCGCCGAGCCGTGACATCATGAACAAGCTGGCGCGCGCGGTCCTGGCCTCCTACTCCTACGACGATGATGCCGAGGACATCAGCATCGAGAATGTGCTGCGCCAGTCGATCGAGCTGATTGCACGCTTCCCGGCCATGATCGCCTACGCCTATATGGCCAAGCGCCACTACATCGACCGCCAGAGCCTGTTCCTGCATTCGCCCCAGCCGGACCTGAGCACCGCCGAGAACATCCTCTACCTGATCCGTCCCGACGGCGCCTACACCGAGCTTGAAGCCCGCATCCTCGACCTGATGCTGGTTCTGCATGCCGAGCATGGCGGCGGCAACAACTCGACTTTCGTCACGCACGCCGTTACGTCGACCGGTTCCGATACCTACTCGACCATGGCAGCGGCGATTGGTTCGCTGAAGGGTCCCCAGCACGGCGGCGCCAGCATCAAGGCGTACGACATGATGCAGGACCTGAAGCAGAACGTCCATGACTGGACGAGCGAGGCCGAGATTTCAGAATACCTTGCCCGCATCCTGCGCAAGGATGCGTTCGACCGCAGCGGCCTCATCTACGGTGTCGGCCATGCCGTGTATACGCTCTCCGACCCGCGTACGCGCGTGCTCAGCAGCCATGCCCGCGCCCTGGCCCAGGAAGCTGGCCGGGAAGAGGAGTACGAGCTTTACACCTTGACCGAGCGCCTCGCGCCCGAGGTTTTCCGCAATGTCAAGAAGAGCGACAAGATCGTCTGCGCCAACGTCGACTTCTACAGCGGCTTCATCTACAGCATGCTCGGGATTGCGCCCGAGCTGTTCGGGCCGATGTTCGCCGCAGCCCGCATCGCCGGCTGGTCAGCCCACCGCATCGAGGAGATTGTCAGCGGCGGACGCATCATCCGCCCGGCCTACAAGTGCGTGCAGAAGC
The DNA here is from genome assembly GCA_964403755.1 of uncultured Oscillospiraceae bacterium. GTDB lineage: Bacteria > Bacillota > Clostridia > Saccharofermentanales > UBA5734 > JAXGXQ01. The sequence goes on along the minus strand of CAYOHO010000103.1, from coordinate 427 downwards.
GCCGGCGCTACACCAGCATCGACGACCGCATGTCCGGCAGCGACACATCCGTTGGCCCGGCCCAGGGCATGGGCTGACAGCTTTCAGGCTGATGATGACACAGGCAACCGGCCAGGCCGGTTCCGGCAGATTGCCGTGAACCGCCTGGCCGTTTCCTTTTGGCTACAGCCGGAATTGCCGGCCGTTTCAATTCCCGCCGGCCATTTCAGTCCTTGCCGGCCGTTTCAGTCCCTGCCGGCATTGCCAGCGTTGCCGGTCCTGTCGGCGGACCGCAGCCGGGATATTCGGCAATTTGCAGATCAATTTCGCGATATTGCGGCCGGACCCCTTGCCAGAACCCCGGCATCATGCTAAAATCAACTTCGCTAAAGACGGCCCTATGGTCAAGCGGTCAAGACGCCGCCCTCTCAAGGCGGAATCAGGAGTT
>CAYOHO010000102.1:0-7040 GCA_964403755.1 uncultured Oscillospiraceae bacterium | reverse complement strand
CCGGTGGCACCGGCCAGGCGGGTGGTGAAGCCGCTATGGTTTCCATTATATCTGATGGCCTGGAATTTTCACGCAAAACAAAACCCCGGGCCACCACTCCCGGGGTTTTATCTTGGAGGAGAGAGATTGAAGACTGGAGAACCTGTCACATGAAAACGCTCATCTGATTGCTTGTCCTTGCTCTATGGTTCCATGGTAAAGCCGCCGTGTGACGGCTGAATGACGGGTGCGTGTTCTCACGTGAAGGTTTGCGGCCGGTTTCTGTGATCTTGCGGACGGCGTGAGAGGTCTTGAACCTCTGAAGCCCGTTGCCCTACGCCGGCTTGGAGGCCCGGTCACCGCGCTTGATCTTGCGGGTCGTGGTCTTCTCGAACTCGGTGTCGCGGAGCGTGATCTGCGTGATGCGCTTGAACTTGGCGAGGCGGCGGTTGACGCGCTCGACGTCGGCCTTGAACTGGGCGAGCGCCATATCCTTGCCCTTCTCGAGGATGAACTTGGGATCGAGGAAGGCGTCGACGGCGATCGTGCGCTCGAAGCCCTGGCGGTCGCGGACGGCGTGGACGACGGCTTCCTGCAGGTAGGGGACGCTGCTGGCGAGCAGTTCCTCGAGCTCTTCCGGGTGCACGTTCTTGCCGTTGCCGACGATGATCAGGTTCTTGACCCGGCCGGTGATGTAGAGGCTGCCGCTGCGGTCGAGCCGGCCGATGTCGCCGGTGCGGAACCAGCCGTCCTCGGTGAAGGAGCGCCGGGTGGCCGCCTCGTCCTTGTAGTAGCCGAGCATGACGTTGTCGCCCTTGACCTCGATCTCGCCGTTGCCGTCCGGCTGGACGCTGCCGAGGCGGACCTGGCAGTCGGGCGCGATGGTCCCGACGCTGCCGGGAACCTGGGAGAGCGGGCAGTTGCTGGCGACCATCGGCGAGCATTCGGTGATGCCGTAGCCGTTGTAGATGCTGATGCCGAAGGCTTCGAAGCCGCGGACCAGGCGGGGGCTCAGGGGGGCGCCGCCGCAGAAGATCAGGCGCAGGTTGCCGCCGAGCTTGTCGAGGATCGGCGCGAAGATCCGGGCGCGCAGGTCGATGCCGACCAGGCGCAGCAGGCGGGTGGCCGCAACGCCGAGCCGCAGCTTGCCGGCCTGGCGGGTGCGCTGGGCCTCGCGCCAGATGTTGGTGTAGAGGTGCTCGACCAGCATCGGCACCATCATGCTCATGTCCGGCTTGAAGAGCGCCAGGTTCTCCTGGATGTGCTTGAGGCCGTCGTTGAACCAGATCGTGAAGCCGGAGGCGATGCTGCCGAGCACGAAGAGGTTGAACTCGACGGTGTGGTTGATCGGCAGGACCGAGAAGTAGGTGTCGGCCATCTTGAACATCGAGAGCGCCGAGTGCAGGACGGCGGTGATGTTGCGGTGGCAGAGCATGACGCCCTTGTTGGCGCCGGTCGTGCCGGAGGTGAAGATGATCGAGCAGCAGCGGTTGACGTCGACCGGCGGCTCGCTGGCGAGTGCAGGGCCGCTGGCGAGCAGGGCCCGGCCTTCGGCGAGCATGGCGTCGAGCGCGTTCGTCGGATCGCTTTCGCTGATGTTGACGGTCAGCCGGACGCCCGGGCAGCCTTCGCGGACCAGGGCGGCCTTGTCGGCCTGCTGGCTGGAGTGGAAGACGGCGGCGGCGTCGCAGAGGCCGACCTGCTTGATGGTCTCCTCGACCGAGAGTTCACGGTCGATCGGGACGATGGTGCCGACCCAGTTGACGACGGCGAGGTAGCAGACGACATAGCGGTAGCTGCTCTCGCCGACGAGGGCGAAATGCGCCCCTTTCCAGCCGACATTCAGCAGCCAGGCGGCCAGTGCCGCCACGTCGGCCTGGAGCTGTCTGCAGGTGTGGTCGATGATCTTGCGTGCGGGGTCGAATTCACGAAACGTGACTTTGTCGCCGTGCTTTGCGGCGGCCTGGTCCACCAGTTCGCGCAGGTCACGGTAGCGAGCGGCATCGTAGTATTTCCTGATCATGGACGTTACCCCCTAGGCCGTTCTCGTATTCCATTTTATCCCAAAACGGTGCACTTGGGCACTGGGCAGTCAACATGTCAATCCACTTCCGAGTGCGGTTCGCAACTGGTGTGTGCCTCCGACCCTGCGAATAAATGCGACAGGAAACGGGGCTATAATGGAAGCAGAGCCATGTGGCCCGTACATGTTCGTGCAGGGGGGCCTGCGCAGTGACTGGATGAACGGACTGCATACGTCGGTCAGGGTATCCGTGATGCCAGAAACGGCATCGGCGATTGAAAGGGGAGCGAAGGCCATGAAGATTTCGGTTGTGCCGGGTGACATCACCCGCCTGAAGGTCGACGCCATCGTCAACGCGGCGAACACGTCGCTGCTCGGCGGCGGCGGCGTCGATGGGGCCATCCACCGGGCTGCCGGCCCGGGGCTGCTGGCGGAGACAAGCACGCTCGGCGGCTGCGAGACCGGAAAGGCCAAGATCACGAAAGGCTACAATCTGCCGGCCAGGCATGTGATCCATACGCCCGGCCCGATCTGGCGCGGCGGAACGCACCACGAGGATGAGCTGCTGGCGAGCTGCTACCGCAGCTGCCTGGAGCTGGCCGAGCAGAACGGCTGCCGCACCATCGCCTTCCCCTCGATCAGCACCGGCATCTATGGCTTCCCCCTCGAACGGGCTGCCCGAATTGCCATCACGATGCTGCTGGAGCATGCCGCCGGCCCGCACCAGCTCGAGTCGGCCGTCATGGTCTGCTTCGACGAGCGGACCCGGCAGGCCTATGACCAGGCGCTACAGGAGCTGTCAGCCGGGGGACAATGATGGAAACGGAATGACGCGGCGCAATTTTGCGTGGCGAAGCGGAAAATGGCCGGCGCTTGCTTGACAGGTGCCGGCTTTCTCTGTATGTTGTAACTAGTAAATTACTAAATTAGTAAATTACTAGAATCAGCCAACCGCCAGGCGGCGGGCGATCCAGCCCACACGGAGGATACCACCCATGAAGATCCCGACCCATCTGAAGCACAAGCCGGTCATCGTATCGGAGAACTATGAGAACGTGGACGGCCGCTATGCCTACGACACCGATGCCAAGGGCCTTTCGCTCGGCCTGGCCCAGTGGAATGACCGCGGCCGGGTCGACATTTCCGCCAAGGTCTGGCGGTACACCGGGGAAAAATGGTCGCGGCAGTCTGAAGAGCTGCCGCTGCACCGGGTGCTCGACCTGGCCATCCTGATCTGCCGGGCCAACCTCTATTTCCAGGATGCCTACCGGCTGCCGAACATGCACGATCCGAAGAATCCCCTGATCGACCGCATCGGCCTGCAGGGCGATGCCATGAGCGTTTCCGTCTGCGAGGACAACGCCATGATCGACGAGGACATCAAGCTGTTTGCCCAGGCCCTGAGCAACGATGGCGAACTGATCGGCGAGCGCCTGCGCACCTTGTCGCGCCTGCTCAAGGAGCAGGGCTGCTGAAGCGCCTGGTTCTCATGGTGAAGAACAGCCATTTTCGACAGTGCTGCTTCACCCAGGCTGCTTCAACCAGGCTGTTTCACCCAGGCTGCTTCACCCAGGCTACTTCAAGCAGGCTGACCGATCACAGACACGGGGAGGAAACATCCATGCGCCTGCTCCTGGCCAGTCCCCACCGCTATTCGCCGCAGCAGCTGGGCCAGCTGGAAGCGCTCGGCTATGAGGTCATCCTTTTCCCGGATGAAAGCAAGGAACTGCCGGTCGACCCGGCGACGGTCGATGCGGTCGTCTGCATGCTGCTGTTCCAGTATCACGACCTGGCCCTGTTCACCCGGCTCAAGCTGATCCGCCTGACGACGGCCGGGATGGACCTGGTCCCGGTCGCCTCGATCCGTGAGCGCGGCATCGCGCTCTACAACGCCAGTGATGTCTACAGCATCCCGATCGCCGAATGGGTCGTCCTCAAGATCCTCGAGATCTACAAGAGAAGCCGTGTGTTCGAGCGGCTGCAGGCGGAGCATGTGTGGAAGCAGCAGCGCGGATTGCTCGAGCTGGCCGGCAAGACGGCATGCATCGTCGGATACGGCAGCATCGGCCGCGAGGTCGCCAAGCGCCTCAAGGCCTTTGATGTCTGCGTGATCGGTGTCCACCACCGGCCGGTCGAGGCCGGCGGCCTGGACGAGCTGGTCATGATCGGCGACCTGGACCGGGCACTGGCGGTCAGCGACATCGTCGTCAGCACGCTCCCGCTCACGAGCGAGACCCGGCACCTGTTCGATGGGGAACGGATCGCCCGGATCAAGTGCGGAGCGGTCCTGGTGAACGTATCGCGCGGCGCCGTGATCGACGAGGCGGCCCTGATCGAGGCGATCCGGGGCGATCGGTTCTCAGGCGTTGCCCTGGATGTCTTCGAAGACGAGCCGCTGAGCCCGGACAGTCCGCTCTGGGACCTGGAGAAGGTCATCGTGACACCGCACAATTCGTTTGCCTCGGATGGCGTGAACCGGCGCCTGTTCGGGGTGATCGCAAAGAACCTGGCGGCGATGGCTGGTAACGGCAAATAGCGGCTCGTTTGCATCCTGACCAAACCGTCGAAAATGAAAAGAACCCTTCCATGATCAGCCAACGGCTAATCCTTGGAAGGGTTTTTCCGACTTTATGTTCAAGAGCGATCTTCACTTGAGATGTTGGCAATCGGAATGGCTTTTGCGAGTCCCGCCTGCGTTTTCTTTACGCCGGACGGGCAGCCTGGGCCAGCGCCTTGCGCTTCGGGGCCTCGCGCAGCGGGATCTCGTGCAGCAGGATGGCTGCCTCCGCCGGCTCGGCTGCCAAGTGCGCAGCCTTCGCTGCGTCTGCCTTCGCCGCGCTGCCCTCGTAGGCCTGGATGTACAGGCCCTTGAGCTCGCTGATCAGCGGGTAGCGCGGGTTGGCGCCGGTGCACTGGTCGTCGAAGGCCTGCTCGCTCATCTCGTCGAGTGAGGCGTAGAACGACACCTCCGATACGCCGGCTTCGCGGATCGAGGCGGGGATGCCGATCCGGGCCTTGAGGCCGTCGATGGCCTCGATCAGGCGCTCGACCTTCTCGTCCTCGGTGGTGCCGCCGAGCTGCAGGTAGTCGGCGATGCGCGAGTAGCGCCACTTGGCGTTCGGGTACTTGTACTGCGGGAAGGCGGCCTGCTTGCGCGGGTTGTCGACGGCGTTGTAGCGGATGACCTCGCCGATCAGGAGGGCGTTGGCGACGCCGTGGGCGATGTGATGGCGGGCGCCGAGCTTGTGCGCCATCGAGTGGCAGATGCCGAGGAAGGCGTTGGCAAAGGCCATGCCGGCCATGGTCGAGGCGTGCGCCATCTTCTCGCGGGCCTTGACGTTGGTCGTGCCCTCGCTGCAGGCATCCGGCAGGTACTTGAAGATCAGGCGGATGGCCTCCAGGGCCTGGCCGTTGGTGAACTCGGAGGCGAGCACCGACACATAGGCCTCGAGGGCGTGGGTCAGGGCGTCGATGCCGGAGGCGGCGGTGAGTCCCTTGGGCATGTTCATCATCAGCTCGGCGTCGATGATCGCCATGTTTGGCGTCAGCTCATAGTCGGCGAGCGGGTACTTGATGCCGGTCTTCTCGTCGGTGATGACGGCGAAGGGCGTGACCTCGGAGCCGGTGCCGGCGGTGGTCGGGATCGCGATCAGCGACGCCTTCTCACCCATCTTGGGGAAGGTGAAGACGCGCTTGCGGATGTCCATGAAGCGCATCGCCAGGTCCTCGAAGCGCACGTCGGGGTGCTCGTACATCACCCACATGATCTTGGCGGCGTCGATCGGCGAACCGCCGCCCAGGGCGATGATCGCATCCGGCTGGAAGCTGGCCATCTCGGCGGCGCCCTTGCGGGCCACGGCCAGGGTCGGGTCGGGCTCGACATCGAAGAAGACCTTGACGTCGATGTCCATGTCCTTGAGCTGGCTGACGACCGGGTCGGCATAGCCGAGGTTGTAGAGCACCTTGTCGGTCACGAGGAAGGCGCGCTTCTTGCCCATGTCCTTGAGCTCGCGGATGGCGACGCCGAGGCTGCCCGACTTGAAGTAGACGCGGTTGGGAACCCGGTACCAGAGCATGTTCTCTCTCCTCTCGGCGACGGTCTTGACGTTCATCAGGTGCTTGACGCCGACATTCTCGGAGATCGAGTTGCCGCCCCAGCTGCCGCAGCCGAGGGTGAGCGACGGCGCCAGGCGGAAGTTGTAGAGGTCGCCGATCGCGCCCTGCGAGGACGGCATGTTGACGATGGTTCGGCCGGTCTTCATGCGGGCACCGAAGGCGGCGATGCGGTCCTTGGAGCGGATCGGGTCTGTATAGAGGACGGAGGTGTGGCCCATGCCGCCGAGCTCGACCAGGCGGGCCGCCTTGTCGAGCGCCTCGCCGAAGCTGCGGACGCGGTACATGGCCAGGACGGGCGACAGCTTCTCATGGCTGAACGGCTCCTCCAGCTCGACCGACTCGACTTCGCCGATCAGGACCTTCGTGTCCTCGGGAACCGTGAACCCGGCCATCTGGGCGATCTTCGCGGCCGGCTGGCCGACAATCGCGGCGTTGATGCCGCCGTTGACCAGGATGATCTTGCGCACGGCGTCGGTTTCCGCGCTGCTCAGGAGATGGGCGCCGCGCTCGATGAACTCGGCTTTGACGGTGTCGTAGATCTCGTCCATGACCAGGACCGACTGCTCGGAGGCGCAGATGACGCCATTGTCGAAGCTCTTGGAGAGCAGGATCGAGCTGACCGCCATCTTGAGGTGCGCCGTCTCGTCGATGATCGCCGGGGTGTTGCCGGCGCCGACGCCGATCGCCGGCTTGCCCGAGGAGTAGGCCGCCTTGACCATGCCGGGACCACCGGTCGCCAGGGTGAGGTCAGCCAGCTTCATGACCATGTTGGAAAGCTCGACGCTCGGCTGGTCGATCCAGCCGATGATGCCTTCCGGCGCGCCGGCCTTGACCGCGGCCTCAAGCACGATCTTCGCCGCCGCGATGGTGCTGCGCTTGGCGCGGGGGTGGGGCGAGAAGATGATGCCGTTGCGGGTCTTGA
>CAYOHO010000101.1:0-7044 GCA_964403755.1 uncultured Oscillospiraceae bacterium | reverse complement strand
GCGGCAATGAACGGTTCGTGCACGACACTGTAGGCCCAGAACAGGGTGGTCGTTCCCGTCGACCAGAGGATCTCGTTGCCCAGCAGCGGCAGGGCGCGCCGCCAGACCTGGCGGAGCAGGGGCCGGTCCATGGCGTGGAACTCGCGGCTGCTGAAGGTGAAGTACTCCCGGCCGCGCAGCACGATGACCATGAACAGGACCATCTCGGTGCTGCGGGCAATCAGCGTGGCCAGGGCAGCGCCGGCGGCCCCCATGGCGGGAAAGCCGTAGTGGCCGAAGATCAGCACGTAGTTCAGGCCGATGTTGAGGAACACCGAACCGAAGCTGATCAGCAGCGGTGCGCGGGTATAGCCGATGCTGCGCAGCGCCGTCATGCAGGCGAGGCTGACGGCGAACGGCAGGTAGCTGTAGCGGATGAAGCGCAGGTAGTCCATGGCATGGCCGATGGTGTCGGGGGCGGTCAGGAAGAGCCCGAGCAGCTGGCGCGGGAACAGGAAGACGATCGACGTCGCCACGCTGGCTACAGCCAGGGAGCCGAACAGGTTGAGCAGGAACAGGCCCTGGACCTTCTCGTGGTCCTCGGCGCCGAAATACTGCGAGATGAAGATGCAGATGCCGCCCGTAATCCCGAACAGGACGCTCTGGGTGATCGTGTAGAACTTGTTCGCCACGGTTACGCCTGCCAGCACCTCGGCGCTAAGCTGGCCCACCATGACATTGTCGGCAAAGCCCATCAGCGTCGTGATGAGCTGCTGGAGCATGATCGGGACCGAGATGGCGATGACTTCGCGGTAGAACGCCCGGTCGCCGAACCAGCGCGACCGGGCGAAGGTGGATCCAGGACTCATGAGTGGAACAGCGCCAGGTCGATGCCCTGCGCCATGGCCTTGCCGCCGGCGTCGTTGGGGTGCAGATGGTCGCCGCTGTCGAAGTCCGGGTTCAGTCGCTCCGGCCGGTGCGGATCGGCGACCGCCTGGTCGAAGTCAAGGACGGCATCGAACTGCTGGGTCAGGCGGATCCAGCGGTTGACCGTCTGGCGCTTCACCTCGGCATCGGCCGGAATGTCATGGGCGCCGGCAAATGGCAGGATCGTGCAGCCGAACACACGCACGCCGCGGGCCCTGGCCTGGTCGGCCATGCTGGAGAGGCCCGCGATCATGGCTTCCGCCGTGACAACCTCCTGCGGCATGGCCAGTGTGCCGGGATGGGTCAGGTCGTTGATGCCCATGAAGATGGCGACCGCTGCCACGCCGGTGAAATCGAGCGCGTCGGTCGCAAAGCGGCGGGTCCCGGCCGGGCCGAACAAGCCCATCATCGGGCCATTGACGGCGTCATGGATGATGCGGTTGCCGGAAATGCCGGCATTGATCAGGGACCAGCAGCAGATGCCGGCCTCGGCCAGGCGGTCGGTGAAGTGCTTCGGCCAGGTGCCCATCTGGGTGATCGAGTCGCCAAAGGCGACAAAGGCATGGCAATCGGGACCGGTGCTCACGTCGATGCGGCGCACGAGCAGCATGGGCGGCGGAAGGGCAGCCGCACCGATGTTCATCGGCCGCTGGCTGATGAAGGCAACGCCGCGGTCGCCGCGGTGGTCACCCGGTTCCGAGAGCGCAATATGGACGGCCGGAGCCAGGGTACCGGTCGTGATCAAGGCGCCGCTCGCCAGATAGAGGTCGATGATGAGCGTCGCTCCGTTCGGGACTGCCAGGTCCAGCGAATCGCTGGCCGATTCGCCGCCGGCCCAGATGCTGACCGAAGCCTGGCCGGCAAAGGACAGGCTGCTGATGGTCTTCGGGCGGGGGCGGCCATATTCGTCGGCAATGGCGATGGAGGCAGCGTCAATGGTCAGCGGCGCCTGGCCGAACTCGTTCGAAAGGACCAGGCGGATGGCCGAGCCGCCGAAGGCGAGCGGTACCAGCTGGCGGATGGTGCGGTTGCGGACCGGCTTGAACAGGACCGAGATGTCGGTCATGCTGCAGCCGAAAGTAGTCACCCATTGATTGTCAGGCATCGGTGCGTCCCTCCTTGGTGCAGAGAAAGTCCGTCGGCTGGCGGGCAGCAGACGGGCATGCAGTCTACCTGTTCATGAGACGCCAGGATACAGTAATTATAACACAGCCGCGTCTGGCGCTTCCAGCAGATAGGCGTGCCAGTCGCCGCGGCTGCAGGCTTCAATCAGGCGGAAACCCTGCTCGGCGGCGGCCTGAAGCACATCTTCGGCCTTCGGATCGATGATGCCGGAGACGATCAGGCGTCCATCCGGCTTGAGGGCGGCACGCAGGCCGGGCAGCAGCTGGATGATCACGGTCGCGATGATGTTGGCGATAATCAGGTCGTAAGGACCGTTGCGGGCATCCTTGAGTTCGCCTTCATGGCAGAGAACATCAACCCCATTGATGCGGCAGTTTTCCGCGGCGACCTGGACGGCCACCCCGTCGATGTCGATGGCTTCCACGCGGGCGGCGCCCAGGCGGCTGGCCAGGATCGCCAGGATGCCGCTGCCGCAGCCCAGGTCAAGCACGTTCAGGCCGGCCGGGGCATGGGCATCCAGCAGCTCGGCGCACATGGCCGTCGTCTCGTGCGTGCCGGTGCCGAAGGCGCTGCCGGGGTCAAGCGAGATCACGATTTCGCCCGGCATCGCGCCATATTCGATCCAGGATGGGTTGACCACCAGCCGGTCAGTCAGGTGCAGCGTGTCATAGTACTGCTTCCAGCCGTTGGCCCAGTCCTCCTCGGCTACCTCGCGCCAGCCGGAAAGGCCGGGCCCAGTCGGCAGGAACTCGGCGATCTGCGCCAGTTCGGCACGGATGCGCTCAGCCAGTGCCTCCGGGGCGATGAAGGCCCGGGGCTGGTCGTCATAAAGCTCGGGCGTCGAAAAGTCCGGTTCGGCGTTGATGCGGACACCCTCCTCGAAGCGGGCGAAGTAGGCGCGGATGCGCACGGTCTCCTCGAGGCTGTCGACGAAGCCGTCGTCGGCATAGGAGAGGGTGTCGGGGTCGGCGAGGACGGCGCGGATCTCCTCGCGGTCCTGGACTTCGACGCCGTCGGCGCCAATTGCGGAGAGCCGGTCGGTGATGACCTCGGCGGCGTCATGGGTGGTCTGGATTTCATAGACTAGCCATTGCATGGGCGATCCTTTCTTCCGGTGGCGGATGGAGCATCAGTCGCTGTTCTTCCGGCGGCGGACGGGGCGTCAGTCGCTGTTCTTCCGGCGGCGGTCGGGACGTCAGTCGCTGTTCTTCCGGCGGCGGACGGGACGTCAGTCGCTTACGGCCTGCCGGATCAGGCGGATGATGGTGGTGATGACATCAATGGCAAAGCCAAAGACCGTGATGCCGATGAAGATGCGGGGCAGGAGCTGGGGCAGCGGCAGACCGAGCGCCATCGGGTCGGCGGTGTGCGCCAGGTCGAGGATCGAGCTGAAGAACCCCGGGTTGAACAGGGCTGGGTCACTGACGAAGATGATCGTGAACAGGACGCCGGCCGCGCTGACGGCGAGGTGATAGATCGACAGGACAGCCGACCAGCGGCCGGTTGCCAGCTTGATGATCTCACGCGCCAGGCCGAGTGCCAGCAGGCCGATCATGAACGGCAGGTACTGCATGTAGACTGGCTGGTTGAACAGCGGCACAAAGCCGGTCATGCCGCTGTAGTAGAAGCCAACGAACTGCGGCGCGTAATAGGCGGCGATCATGGCGATCAGCGTGAACACGATCGAAGCGATCGGATCGGCTGGCGGGATGCGGTCCCGTTCCCGCGGGATCGGCGGCAGGCTGCGGGGCTGGAACATCTCCGCCTCGCTCTCGCGGCCGGCGCGGGCAGCGTGTTCCGGACTGTAGCGCTCAATGGCGGCGAAGATCAGCGTCACCCAGCCAAAGGCTCCGATGAGGCCGGTGAACAGGCGCCCGAGCATCTCCGTGAACTGGGTCAGCGGGTGCACGGCTGTGTTGGTGATCAGGGCAACCGCCAGGGCCACGGCAAGGCCGATGCCGGTGGCGATCAGGACGATGCGCAGCACGAAGCTGTACAGGTGGTAGGTGTCGGGGCCGATCAGGTACTGGCCGGTGCCGCGGTAGCGGGCAGCCAGAACGGCCGGCGGCCCCATCCGGCGCAGCACGTTCTCCACGGCTTCGGTGTCGGAAGCCTGCGGATGGTTCCGGCGCTCCTCGGCCAGCATATCCTCGATCAGGCCGCGGAGCTCACGCTCGATATCGGCCCGCTGGTCGGCGGAAAGTCGCCTGGTAACGGCGTACACATAGCGATCGATCATTTCCATAGCATCCTCCCTGCCGCGCACGCGCTGCGGCTTCCGTGGATCTGGGCACAAGACGGCCGATGGCCGACATTCAGGATGGCAAATACCGGTTTTGGCTGTACGGACAAGTTTTCAGGATATTCGGACGGCTATTCATTTCGGGCAGCCATTCAGGCTGTGTCGACGGCTGTTCATTTCGGGCGGCCATTCAGGCTGTGTGGAAGGCTGTTCATTTCGGGCGGCCATTCAGGCTGTGTGGAAGGCTGTTCATTTCGGGCGGCCGACCAGGGCTTCCAGGACTTCATCCAGCCGACGCCATTCACTGGTGAGCTGCTCGAGAACCGCCTCGCCCTGGCGATTGAGGACATAGTAGCGGCGTGGCCGGTTCTGGTCGACGGTCCATTCGCTGTCCAGCAGGCCCTGCTTCTCGAGGCGGCGGAGCAATGGATACAGGGTTCCGGCCTCGATGGCTATGCCATTGGCCTCTAGTTCGGCCACCAGGGAATAGCCATACTGCTGCCGCCGCAGGACCGCCAGGACACTGAGGATCAGCGTGCCGCGCCGCAGTTCCGAAACGAGATTGGCCAGCAGCTGCTTCTGATCTTCCATGCGATCACCTCCTTGCATTCTCATTATAGTGTGCGTCACACACTATTGTCAATATATCATTAATGCAAATTTACTCATTATTGCTTGTCCCATCGTATCTCTGGCAACGGCCTGTCTGCAGAAGGCATGCAAGAATAGAGGCAGAAACAATCGGAACACAGGCAGGCTGAGCTGGCTCGCCATGCGGTTGCCCTGACGAGGCAACTGTGCTCAACGCATGACCAGTCTGACTGCAGGAATAGCCATTGCCCTGCCGCAGCGGCGGAGGAGAATCATATGACTGAAACTCGGATCCTTGACCTGAAGCGCAATGTCCACGACCTTTGCGCCGACTTTCCCGAACTGCCCGATCTGCTTGCAGAACTGGGCTTCACCGACATCGTCAAGCCCGGCATGCGGTCAACGGCCGGCCGCTTCATGACCATTCCCATGGGCGCCCAGATGCGTCACATCGACCTCGCGGCCATTGTCAAGCGGCTCGAGTCCGCCGGCTTCACGATCACAGGGATGTAAAAGCCAGGGCCCCTCGCGGCGGTAAAAAGCCAAGACCCCTTTGCGGCTCGGATTCTCGCCAGCGGAAGAAAAGCCAGGGCCCCTCGCGGCTCGGATTCTCGCCAGCTTCGCCGGCTGCGAACTCGCCGCCCGGGGCCCTGGCTTTTCCTTGTGGAATCGCAAATCCGAAACTGATAACAGGACCAACACAGAATCTTGCCTGGAGATTACTCCCGATGTGATCTCCCTTCGCCCTGTCGAGTCTTTTGCAGATAGGCCGGCCCTGGCAGGCGAATTCGCAGGCGGCACCGCCGCCGAGAACCTGAGCCTGAAAGGGTCTGCCTATTTGCCCGCCCCTCCGCCCTATCGCCCCTTCAGAAGAAAAACAGGCCCTGCAAGGCGAATTCGCAGGCGGCACAGCCGCCGAGAACCTGAGCCTGGAAGGGCCTGTTTTTCTGATTACCTGAGCCTGGAAGGGCCTGTTTATTTGGCTATTTGAACAGGTCGCGGATCTTGGAGAAGAAGCTGCCGCGCTTCTGGTAGTTCTTGTCCGTGCAGGTCTGCTCGAACTGGCGCAGGAGCTCCTTCTGGCTGTCATTGAGGTGGCGCGGGACTTCGAGCACGACGCGGAAGATGTGGTCACCGCGGATGCTGTTGCGGTTGAGGTACGGGATGCCCTTGCCGCGGATGGTGAACAGGTCGCCCGGCTGGGTGCCGTCCTTGATGTGGTAGGTGTAGGGGCCGTCGATGGTCGGCACTTCGATGTCGGCGCCCAGGGCAGCCTGAGGGAATGTGATCGGGATCTCGCAGTGCGTGTTGTAGCCGTCGCGCTCGAAGACTGGGTGCTGCTTGATATGCACTTCCACGTACAGGTCGCCGTAGGGGCCGCCCTGGGTGCCGGCCTCGCCCTCGCCGCGGATCGTCAGCATCTCGCCTTCATTGATGCCGGCCGGGACCTTGACGTTGAGGGTCTTGCTCTTCTGGCGAATGCCGCGGCCGCCGCAGCTGGGGCAGGGGTCCTTGATGACGGTGCCGGTCCCATGGCAGGCGGGGCAGGGGCGCGACGTCATGACCGTGCCGAACATCGTCTGCTGGCGCTGGTTGACCTGGCCGGTGCCGCTGCAGGTCCCGCAGCGCTCGGGGGCGGAACCGTCGCGGGTTCCGGCGCCATGGCAGGTATCACAGACGTCTTCCTTGTTGATCGTGATCTGGCGCTCGACGCCGAAGGCCGCCTCCATGAACTCGAGGCTCATCCGGTACTTGAGGTTGGCGCCGCGCTGCGGGCCGCTGCGCCGGCGCTGTCCGCCGCCGCCGAAGCCGCCGCCGAACAGGTTCCCGAACAGGTCGTCGAGGTCGATGCCGAAGCCGCCGGCCCCGAAGCCGCCAAAGCCCTGGCCGTCGACGCCGGCATGGCCGTACTGGTCATAGTTCCGGCGCTTCTCGGCATCCGAGAGCACCGCGTAGGCCTCGTTGGCTTCCTTGAACTTGGCCTCGGCTTCCTTGTCGCCGGGATTCAGGTCGGGATGGTATTTCTTGGCCAGGGTCCGGTAGGCCTTCTTCAGCTCGTCCTCGCTCGCCGTGCGCTGGACGCCAAGGACTTCATAGTAGTCGCGTTTGTCGGGCACCAGATGGATCCTCCTAGAATAATGTTGTCGCAAGTTGGCAATGGTTTATTGGACAAAGCGAAC
>CAYOHO010000100.1:0-7044 GCA_964403755.1 uncultured Oscillospiraceae bacterium | reverse complement strand
GCAGCCGGATGTCCTCATCTTGGACGAGCCGGCCGCCGGCCTCGATCCGGCCGGGCGCGACGAGATCCTCGGCTATGCCGACCGCCTCCGCGCCATGGGTGTCACGGTCATCCTCGTCTCCCACAGCATGGAAGACATCGCCCGGCTCTGCGATCGCGTGCTGGTGCTCAACAACGGCCGCGTCCACGCCATCGGCACGCCGGCCGAGATCTTTGCCGATGAAGCCCACCTCAAGGCTGCCGGCCTGCCGCTGCCGATGGCTGCCTCGTTCCTCCGCCGCTTCAGCGGCCGCATCCCCGGTCTCGACCAGGCCTGCTTCACCGCTGACGCCGCGGCCGCCGCCCTGGTGCGGGCTGCCAGCCAGAAGGGAGGCGCCTGACATGGCCATGTTCGGAAACATCGCCCTCGGCCGCTACTACCCGGCCCATTCCCTCGTGCACCGGCTCGATCCGCGACTCAAGCTGATCCTGGTCGTCGCCTACATGGCCCTGGTGTTCCTGATCAGCAAGCCGCTGCCGCTGGCTCTGTGCGTGCTCGGCCTGCTGGTCCTGGTCCGTCTGGCGCGGGTCCCGATCAGCCAGATGCTGCAGAGCCTCCGGCCCGTGCTCTTTATCCTCGCCTTCGCGTTCGTGCTCAACCTGTTCACCGTGCAGGGCCGCGTCCTGGTCAGCCTGGGGCCGCTCCGCATCACCGCCGAAGGCGTGGGCGTTGCCGTGCGCATGGCTCTGCGCCTGATCATGCTGATCAGCGGCACCACCCTGCTGCTGACCCTGACCACAACGCCGATCCTGATTGCCGACGCCATGGAGCGCCTCCTGAAGCCGCTGGCCCGCTTCGGCTTCCCGGCCCATGAGATGGCCATGATGATGTCGATCGCCTTGCGCTTTGTCCCGACCCTGCTCGAGGAGACCGACAAGATCATGAAGGCGCAGTCCTCGCGCGGCGCCGACTATGACACCGGCGGCCTCATCGCCAAGGCAAAGGGCCTGGTCTCGGTCCTGATCCCCCTGTTCGTGAGCGCCTTCAAGCGCGCCGACGACCTGGCCGTCGCCATGGAAGCCCGCTGCTACCGCGGCGGTGTCGGCCGCACCCGCCTGCGCGTCATGCGCTTCACCCGCGAGGATGCGCTCTTCAGCATCAGCTTCAGCCTGACAGCGGTCGCCCTCCTGGTCCTGGAGTTCACCCGGATCCTCGGCTGATCCATCAGCCCGTCATCGCCACCTGGAACCGTCCGCCCGTCATCGCCACCTGGAACCGTCCGCCCGGTCCGGCAGCCGAAAGCGTCCGGGCCGGGCGCTTGCTTGAATTGACCGGCGGTCAAAAGTATAATGTTCATCAGTCGTTCCCCTGGCCGTCAAACGGCGGCCATGCGCAGACGCGCCACCTGCCCCCGGGGCAGCGCCGGCGTTCCGGCGGCATTCCAGGAGGTCAAGCATGGGCTACTATCTGGGCATCGATCTGGGCGGAACCCGCACCAAGGCGGGCATCGTGGACGAAGATGGACAAATCCTCTACAAGGACAGCATCCGCACCGACGTAAACCGCGAACCGCAGGTCATCTTTACGGACATCGCCGACCTGGCGGAACGGGTCATCGCCGCCAGCGGCGTGGCGCGAGACGAAGTCCGCGCCATCGGGCTCGGCTCGCCTGGCACCTCCAGCAACCGTTCCGGCGCCATTGTCTTCGCCGGCAACCTCCCATCGCTCAATGGCTTCTGTTTCCGCACAGCTTTCCGCAGCCGGCTAGGCTTGCCGTTCTTCATCGGCAATGACGCCAACTGCGCCGCCCTGGCCGAGGCAACCTCCGGCGCCGCCCGCGGCAGCTCGAGCAGTGTCACCGTTACGCTCGGAACCGGCGTCGGCGGGGGTGTCGTCCTCAACGGGCGCATCTACGCCGGCTTCAATGACGCCGGCAGCGAACTGGGCCACATGGTCATCGTCGCCGGCGGCGAGCCCTGCACCTGCGGCCGCAAGGGCTGCTTTGAAGCCTATTCCTCCGCCAGCGCCCTGGTCCGTGATACCCAGCGGGCCGCAGATGCCCACCCCGAGTCGCTGCTCAACCGCATCATCGCCGAGAACGGCGGCAAGCCCGATGGCCGCACCGCCTTCCTCGCCCAGCGGGAGGGCGACGCAGCTGCTGCCGGTGTCGTCGAGCACTACATCGAGATGCTCGCCGAAGGACTGGCCAATATCATCAACTTCTGCATGCCCGAGACCATCGTGCTGGGCGGCGGCGTCTCCCATGAAGGGGAGCCGCTGTTTGCGCCCGTCCGCGAGCGGACACTCGCCCGCTCGTTCCTGCCGCAAGGCATCGAACGGCCGCGCATCGTTCCGGCCCAGGCCGGCAATGACGCCGGCATCATCGGCGCAGCCCTGATGGCGCGGGCCTGCCTGGAGGATGGACTGGTTGGCTGAGCATACCCTGGCAGAAAGACTGGCCCTCGCACGTGAATCTGGACTGGCAAACGGTCCGGCCCAGCCGGATGAACCGGTTCCAACGGCGGATGAGCATGTTTCGGCGGCGGATTCCCTGCGGCGGATGGCGCTGCAGATCGAGTATGATGGCCGCCATTTCCATGGCTGGCAGTATCAGGAGCGGCACCGCACGGTCCAGCATGTCCTGGGCGAAGCGCTCGCCGGCATTGTCGGCCACGCGGTCCGGCTGATCGGATGCAGCCGTACGGACGCCGGCGTCCATGCCCTCGCGCATGTCTCGCACTTCCTGACCACCAGCACCATCCCGGCCGATCGCCTGCCGCTGGCCCTGAACAGCCATCTGCCCGAAGACGTCGCCGTCCATGCGGCCGCCGATGTCGGTTCCGGCTTCCATGCCCGTTACGGGACTGTGGCCAAGACCTATCGCTATCTTGTCTACCAGTCACGCACCCCGTCGGCCCTGCTGGCCGGCCGGGCTGCCTTCCTGCCGACACCGCTTGACCTGGGCGCCATGCAGGCTGCCGCCCCCCGCCTGCTGGGGGAGCACGACTTCTCCGCCTTCCGCGATGCCAGCAAGGAGGAGGTCAGTCCGATCCGGCGCCTTGACCGCCTGGATGTGCAGCAGGATGGCCGCCTCATCGCCATTGAAGTCTGCGGCAGCGGCTTCCTCTACCATATGGTCCGCATCCTGGCCGGGACGCTGGTCGCCGTCGGCCAGGGAAAGATCGATCCGGACTGCCTGCCGGATATCCTTGCCAGCCGGAACCGGCTGCGCAGCGGCAAGACCATGCCGGCCTGCGGCCTTTACCTGACCCAAGTCGACTATGACCCCGACCCGTTTGTGAATAAAGCCACCGTTCCGGAAAGATGGCTGTCAGGAGGAACCATTCATGTATAGCCTGCGCTGGACTGACCAGACAAACATGACGATGCTGACCGACTTCTACGAGCTGACCATGACCAAGGGCTACCTTGACCAGGGCATCGAGAACTGCATCGCCTACTTCGACCTCTTTTTCCGCAATGTGCCCCAGGGCGGCGGCTTCGCCATCATGGCCGGCCTGGAGCAGATGATCGACTACCTGAAGACCCTTCGCTTCAGCGAGGACGACCTGGCGTTCCTGTCCAGCCTCGGCAGCTTCGACAGCCGCTTCATCGAGTACCTGCGCACCTTCAGCTTCAGCTGCGACATCTGGGCCATCCCGGAAGGCACGCCGATCTTCCCGAACGAGCCGATCGTCAAGGTCCGTGGACCGCTGATGCAGGCGCAGATGATCGAGACCATGCTTCTGGTGACCATCAACCACCCCTCGCTGATCGCGACCAAGACCGCCCGCATTGTCCGGGCTGCCAAGGGCCGGCCGGTCCTCGAGTTCGGCTCGCGTCGCGCCCAGGGCTATGACGCCGCCGTACTCGGCGCCCGCGCCGCCTACATCGCCGGGGTTGCCGGCACCTCCTGCACGATGTGCGGCGCCCAGTTCGGCGTACCGCTTGCCGGCACGATGGCCCACAGCTGGGTCCAGACCTTCGACACCGAGTTCGAGGCCTTCAAGGCTTACGCGCACTCCTATCCCGATGCCACCGTGCTCCTGGTCGACACGTACAACACGCTCAAGTCCGGCCTGCCCAATGCCATCCGGGTCGCCAAGGAGGTTCTCGAACCGCTCGGCCACCGGCTCCAGGGCATCCGGATCGACAGCGGCGACCTCACCTACCTCACCCAGCGCGCCCGCGAGATGCTGGACGACGCCGGCCTGGCCGACTGCCGGATCACGGTCAGCAATGCGCTCGACGAGTACCTGATCCGTGACCTTATCCAGCAGGGTGCGGCGATCGATGCCTTCGGCGTCGGCGAGCGCCTGATCACCGCCCGCGACGAGCCTGTGTTCGGCGGGGTCTACAAGCTGTCGGCGATCGAACGCAATGGCGAGGTCATTCCGCGCATGAAGTTCTCCGACAATGTCGGCAAGGTCACCAACCCGGGCAACAAGGAGGTCTGGCGCTTCTATGACCGGAGCACCGGCAAGGCGCTGGCCGACCTCATCACCCTGGCTGGCGAGGAGATCGACGAAAGCCGTCCCTATGAAATCTTCGACCCGCTGCACACCTACAAGCGCAAGGTCCTGACCAATTTCACGGTCCAGAAGCTGCTCGTGCCGATCTTCGAAAGCGGCAAGCTCATCTACTCGCGTGTCCCGATCGACGAGATCCGGGCCAACTGCACGCGCGAGCTCGACCGTCTCTGGGACTCGATCCGCCGCTTCGAGAATCCGCAGACCTACTATGTCGACCTGTCGCAGAAGCTCTGGGATATCAAGGACCGGCTCCTGCGCGCCAACATGGATATTGTCTAGGAATGACCGCCTGCGGGCGGCAGACGAACAAATGGAGGAACCATATGCAGAAACGAATCGCAACCCTGACCATGACTGACGGCAGCCGCATCCGCATCGAGCTCGATCCCGACGCGGCGCCGATCACCGTCGAGAACTTCATCAAGCTGGCTGAGCAGGGCTTCTACAACGGCCTCATCTTCCACCGTGTCATCAAGGGATTCATGATCCAGGGCGGCTGCCCCGATGGCACCGGCATGGGCGGCCCCGGCTACCAGATCAAGGGCGAGTTTGCGGCCAACCGTGTGCCCAATCCGATCAAGCACAGCCGTGGCGTGATTTCCATGGCCCGCTCGATGAACCCGAACTCGGCCGGCTCGCAGTTCTTCATCATGCACCAGGATGCGACGCACCTGGACGGGCAGTATGCCGCCTTCGGCCGCGTCATCGAGGGCATGGATGTGGTCGACCGCATTGCCTGCACCCCGACCGGCCGCCAGGACCGGCCGCTTGAGAACCAGCGCATCGAGAAGATCGAGATCGAGCCGCTGGCCGAATGAACTGACGGCGCAGGAAGCGCCCGCCTGAAGGGATTCCGCAATTGAAGAAGGCCGCCTGCGATTTGCGGGCGGCCTTCACTTTGAATGTCATGCTGGTGTTTTTGGGCGGCCTTTGTCGTCTGTGTCAAGCGTCAGCGTTTCGCGGGCGGCCTTTGTCGTCTGTGTCAAGCGTCAGCGTTTCGCGGGCGGCCTTCACAGTCAGCGTCAGGTGTCGGGGCGAGCGCCTCGCGCAGCATCTCGATGCTGACTGGCTTGGGCAGATGGCGGTTGAAGCCGGCAGCCAGCGCGCGATCAATGTCGTCGGCCTGGGCATAGCCCGAAAGTGCAATCAGCCGCGCGGCACAGCCGCGGGGATCGCTGCGCACCGCCTGGGCAACCTCGTAGCCATTGCGGCCGGGCAGGCCGATATCGCAGAAGACAACCTGCGGCAGGAACGTGAAGAAGCGGTCGATGCCCGCCTTGCCATCATGCGCGGCCTCGGCCTGATGGCCAAGGATCTCGAGGAGCGAACAGAGCGTATCCGCCAGGTCGACATTGTCCTCGATCACCAGGATGCGCAGCGGCAGGCCGGCATCCCGGCTGGTGACATCCTGCGGGTCGGTTGCAGTCCGCGGTTGATTCCCGGTTGTCAGGCAGTTCTGGTCCATTACAGGCCTTTCTGACGGCGTCATGCTGAAGCGGGTGTCTGTCCGGGGCGTCTGTCCGGGACATCTGTCCAGGCTGTCTGTCCGGGACGTCTTTCCGGGCGCTGCCGCAAGCCGGAAACGGTCATCAGGCAGCCACTCGACACCGGACATTATATCATATTCCGATACGGGCACTGAATGACGCCGGCCGGATGCCGTCAAACGGTCAGCGGCAATCCTTCCACGTAGTCAAGCCTGAAGAGACGCACTTGCGTGGTGCGGCTGCGTGCCATAAGATGAATCCAGCTGGCTGGCGCCAGCGTGACCGGCTGCCGTCAGCGCCCGGAGGACCATGGTCTCGCGGTAGACCCAGCGGTTCGCGGCCTTGTTTGTGAGCAGAAGCGCTTCATTGGCTGCCAGCGCCGCCGCCGGCTCGATCCAGACCGGCTGGAAGCCAAGTTCCGCCTCATATTCGTCCAGGCGCTGCTCCGTCGGCTCGCCTGTGAGCGTGGCCGGGTAATAGCAGGAGGTCATGCAGAAGACCGCGCCCGGTTCGAGGCTGTCCGGCATCCGCTCGACAACGGTGCCGAGACAGTCGCCCACGAAATCGATCCGGTAGCCGGTTTCCTCGCTGACTTCGCGCCGCAGCGCTTCCGATGGGCATTCGCCGGTCGCTACGCCGCCGCCCGGGAACTTGTAGTCGCCGCTGACGGTCAGAACCAGCAGCAGCGCCTGCGCTTGCCGGATCACGGCCCGGACTGCCGTCCGCTCAAAGACCTGCGGCTGGTCCGCCTTCTGGCCGGTCTCGCCGGGCTGAAGCCCCAGTGCCAGGCTGAACTGCATCATCGTCCTCCTCCGGCGTCCTGCCGGACGCTCCATGCAATATGAACCCTGCCTGCATTATATACGGGCGGGGGCAGCCGTGTCAGCCAGTCCGGGGCCGCGGCAGTCATCCCATCCGGACGGGAGGTTCCTGCCATGCGCCGAAGCGATCGTGAAATCACCAGCCGGGAAGCGCTGCTGACGCTGCTCGAGGCCTGCGACGTCTGCCGGCTCGGCCTGTGCGACGAAGGCCAGCCGTATATTGTG
>CAYOHO010000099.1:0-7080 GCA_964403755.1 uncultured Oscillospiraceae bacterium | reverse complement strand
TCGGCGCTCTGCTCTTCCCCGAGGGGGAGATTTATACCTTGGAATTCAGCGTCAACGGCGAGTTGCTGATCGCCGGCGGCGGGCTGGAAGGCGCTACGGGGATCGTCGTGGTGTGGAACGTGCGTAAGGGAGAGCGCGTAGGCGAATACGGCGAGGGCTACGATACCGTGCTTGCCACCGACATCAGCCCGGACCACTCGATGCTGGCCGTCGGCGGAACGGAGGGGTCGGGGTACTCGAGCGATACCTTGAGGTCGCGGCCGGTCAGGCGCGAGACAATCTGGGATGTCGTGCCGCCGCAGACCGCGCGCAGGCCGCATGTGCCCATCAGCTCGCCAACCGCCCAGACGTCGCGGGCGGGGTCCACCGGCGGTCCCACCATGATGGTGGCCGGCACATTGGGGCGGCAGCGCAGAACCAGGACGGTCGCGTCATCACCCGGCTGGTTCTGGTAGAGGGTGTCGACGGCGGAAAGCAGGATGCGTGCGAGATGGGTGGCCGGCATGTCGGCCCTGGCGGTGCGCGCCAGGTAGGTCTTGATCTCGCTGCGCTGCCAGCCGAGGTTGAGCAGCTTGCCGACGCCGGCATGCAGCACGCCGTCGCTGTAGATCATCACGGCGTCGCCAGCCTTCATCCGGAAACGGCATTCACGGATCCGCTTGCCATCGATGATCCGCTCCGTTCCGGGCAGGTCGACGGGCCGCGCCTTCTGCAGGTAGACGCCGGGCGGGTTGTCGAACTCGACCAGGTAGCCCTGGCCGTCGCGGAAGACCTGGAGGATGGAAAACGTGGAGTAGGCGATCTGGCGGACATTGCAGACCGGCAGGGTGCTGGCGACTGTCTCGACCACGTCCTCGAGGCTGGCGCCGGCCTTGAGCATGGTGGCGGCGATCTTGCCGGTCAGCGTCGCCAGGATGTTCGCCTTGACGCCGCTGCCGAGCCCGTCGGAGAGGACGGCCAGGACGTAGTCCTCGGTGCGCAGGATTTCAACCTGGTCGCCGCACAGCTCCTCGCCCTGCTTGTTGAGGCTCTCGAAGGCCGCCTCGATGAAGAAGACGGGGGCATGGCCCGTCTGGCTGTCGACGGCCCGGGCCTGGGCGATGGCAAGGGACGGGGCGGTCATGGTCAGGCCTCCCCCATGTCGGATAAGATCGATTTCTTCAGCTGGTTGAGCGCGATCTTGGTCTCGGCCGTCGTCTCGCCGAGCAGGCTCGCGATCTCCTGGGCAACCCGCATCTGCTTCATGATGACAGCCTGGGCAATGTCGACCGTCTCTGAACGGACGCGGTTGCTCTTCTCGCGCGCCTTCTCGGACTCGGTGATGTCCTTGATCAGCAGGACATAGCTGCGGTTTTCGGCGACCGGGAACAGATTCTGCTCGACGACCAGGTCAAGCGACGGGTAGGCGACCTTGTGGAAGGCATTCTGCCGCGCCGGATCGAACAGGGTGACGTCGTCAGCCGGCAGCACCGTGATGACCGGCAGGCCGATGCTAGCCGACAGGTCCTGGCGCAGCATGCGGCTGGCGGCCGGATTGAACTCGCGGATGCAGAAGTCCTCGTCCAGGATGATGATGGCGTTGGGCGTATTCTCGATGACGAGGTTGCTCATGCTTTCGGCCCGTTCGCGGAAATAGGGGAGGCACATGTGGATGCTGGCCTTGCCCCGGGCGACGGCGATGGCCTTCTCGCGGCAGGAGGGATAGCCGCAGCTGCCGCAGTTGAGCTCCTTGTCGGGGCTGGTCTTGCCGGTCTCTGCCATGATCTGGCGGATGGCTGCCTCGTCCGGCATCGTCTCGTCCTCGGAACGGTCGATGTAGATGCGGTGCAGGCTGGCCCGGATGCCCTCGGTGACGGGCGATCCGTTCTCCGGCTTCTGGCGCAGCAGGCTGGCGACGCGCTGGCGCGCCTGCAGGAAGCCGGTATGGAAGCCCTTCAGGGCCGGGCCGCCGAGGCAGGCGCCGGCGCAGGTGTTGAGCTCGAGGAAGAGGCCGCCCATGGTGTTCTCGCGCAGCGAGTCAAGGACTTCCTGGCAGCGGTCGAGGCCGTCGATCGCCAGGCAGGTGTAGATCCGGCGGGCATCCGGCGACAGGTTGCGGATGATGCCGCCGGGAACCGGGTAGAACCGGGGCATCGTGTTCTGCGGCGTGCGCATCGCGGGATCGGGCGCCAGGGCCGCCGGTTCGATGCCGGCGTCGGCCAGCCAGGCCGCCACTTCGTCAAAGGTCATGGCGGCAAGCACCGCCTGCTCGTTGAGCGGGTCGATGACTTCTTCCTTCTTGGCAATGCAGGGGCCGATGAAGACGACCTTGATGCGGGGACCGTAGGCTTCGCGCATCATGCGGGCGTGCGCGACCATCGGCGAGACGACCGGCGCCAGCAGCGGCACCAGGTCGGGATAGTGCTTCTCGACCAGCAGCACCAGCGAGGGGCAGGCCGTGGCGATGATATTGGGCATCTGCTGCTCGAAGATCAGGCGCTCGTACTCACGCGTCACCCGGTCGGCGCCGAGCGCCGTCTCCTCGACCTGAAAGAAGCCGAGCTGCTTGAGCGCCGCCGACATCTGGCCGAGCGAGACGCCGGGGAAGGCGGAGGTGAAGGAGGGCGCCAGCGAGACGTAGACCTTTTCGCCGCGTCGGAAGCAGGCGCTGACCGGCGCGCGGTCGCTGTTGACATATTTGGCGTTCTGCGGGCATTCGAGCAGGCACTGGCCGCAGAGGACGCAGGCCTTGTCGATGATCTCGGCCTGCTCGGTGCGGAAGGCGATCGACTTCACACGGCAGCTGCGCAGGCAGCGGTAGCAGTTCTTGCAGTTGGCCTCCTTGAGGCGGATGATATCCATATTCAGCGGCGCAAGCCCTCCAGGACTTCAGTGGCAAACACGGCGGCGGCATTTTCGGGCGTGATGCCCTCGACGACATGGTCGCCGAAGCGGACCGTGATGCCGCGGGTACAGCGGTTCTGGCAGAAGGCCGCCTTGAGCACGGCTTTCTTCTGCAGGCGATGCTTCCGGATCAGAGCCTCATAGAGCTCGATGACGGCATGCGATCCTTTGATGTGGCAGGAGCTGCCGACACACACTTCGATTTCCATGGTCCATACCGGTCCTTCCGCAGTCAGATCATGCTATTCTACCGCGGATCGGAAACGTTTGCAATCACGGGTGGAACCGGGCGTCCGGGCCTGAGGACCCGGTGCCCGGTTCCGGGGCACCCGCGCGCCCGGTTCCAAAGGCGAGCGGGCGTCCGGACAGGAGCGGTTCAGTTCGGGCCGGTGGGTGCGCTCTGCGGCCAGTCGCGTCCGGCATCGCCGTCGCCGCAGATCACGGTGCGGTGGAACTCGGCGACCCCCGCGGGCGACAGTGCGAGCACGGGACCGTCGTCGACCCGGACGGAGACCGCACCGGTGCAGTGGCCGAGGCAGAAGACCGCTTTGAGTTCATAGGCATGTTCGGGCGGCGTTTCGGCCTGGAGGCGCGTCAGTTCAGTCATGACCGGATAGGATCCCTTTAGGTGGCAGGCGCTGCCGATGCAGACGTAGACGGTCTTCATGGCTGCACCCCTTTCATTGCCGGAACAGCCGACGTGGCCTGGGCAGCCGACGTGGCCTGGGCAGATGTCCGGCCGGTATCGGCTTTCTCGTGTCTGGCGGGTGCGTCGTCCACATGCAGCAGCTGGTGCTGGCGGCCGCGGATGACGCCGCCATAGAGGGCATTGAGCATCGGGTTCTCCTCGGAGCGCCGGATCTGGCACTGGCTGCCGGCATGGTAGATGCCGCGGGCGCGGCGGGCGCGCTGCTGCAGATGCGCCGAGCGGGGAACCGGCTGGCCGGCGCCGCCGACGCAGCCTTCGGGACAGGCCATTACTTCGACAAAGTCGACCTGGATGCGGCCGGCCCGGATATCCTGGATCAGGGATTCAGCTTCATTGAGGCCATGGACGACCGCGACGCTGAGGGTGCGTCCGCGGGCTTCGAACTGGAGCAGCTTGCGGCTTTCCGGTCCGCGCACGCCGGACTGGGCGATCGCGGCCAGGGCGGCCGGTGTGAAGGTCGTGTCAAGCCGTCGCAGAACGGCTTCGGTGACACCGCCCGTGACGCCGAAGATAACGCCGGCGCCGCTCATGAGGCTGAAGGGCATGTCGCAGGCCTCGGGCTCCAGCTCACTGAAGACAAGGCCGGACTCGGCAATCATGTCCGCCAGCTCCTGGGTTGTCAGCACGTAGTCAACGTCGCGTTCGCCATCCGTGACCAGCGCGGGCCGGGCGGCTTCCGCCTTCTTGGCGGTGCAGGGCATGATGGCGACCATGACCGTTTCACGGCTGTCGGCCGGGCGGGTATTGCGGTAGTGGGCCTTGAGCACGGCGCCGAGCATCGCCATCGGCGACTTGCAGCTTGAGAGGTTGCCGGCCATGTCCGGATGGCGAACCCGCATGTACTCCGCCCAGGCGGGGCAGCAGGAGGTGAACAGCGGCAGGCGCTCGCCTGATCCAAGACGGGCCAGGAGCTCGTCCGCCTCCTCCATGACGGTCAGGTCGGCGCCGGCGCTGGTGTCGTAGACCTCGTGGAAGCCGAGGTGGCGCAGGGCCGCGACCATGCGGCCCATGACGCTCTCGCCGGCCGACTCGCCGAACTCCTCGCCGAGGGCGACCCGGACGGCGGGGGCGATCTGGGCGATCAGGCGTCGGCCGGGCTGGCCGAGCTCGCGGTAAACCTGCTCCTTGTGGCTGCGGATGGTCAGGGCGCCCGTCGGGCAGACGGCGGCGCACTGGCCGCAGCTGATGCAGTCGCTCTCGGCCAGCGGCTTCTCGAAGGCGGGTGCAACCACCATGTCCGAGCCGCGGTGCATGAAGTCAAGCACGCCCATGTTCTGCTTTTCCGAGCAGACCCGCACGCAGTCGCCGCAGAGGATGCACTTGCCGGGATCGCGGATGACGGCCGGGCTGCTGGCATCGATCGCCCGGGCGCGTTCACGCCCGGATTCGCTGCCCCGGGCAGGAGCGGAACTGGGGAAGCGGATGTCGCGGATGCCGTAGCGCAGCGCCAGCTCCTGCAGGCGGCAGCGGCTGCTCTGGGCACAGGTGGTGCAGTCGCGGCAGTGGCTGGCAAGCAGCAGCTCAAGGATCATCTTGCGGTGCTGGCGCAGCCGGGCGCTGGTTGTCTTCAGGATGGCGCCGTCCCAGGGCGGCGTCGAGCAGGAGGCCATCATGCTGCCCTTCGGGTCCTCGACCATGCAGAGGCGGCAGGCGCCGTAGATCGAGAGCTCGGAATGGTAGCAGAAGGTGGGGAGCTCGATCCCGGCCTTGCGGATCACCTGCAGGATATTCTTCTCGTCCGTGAATTCGACGGCCCGGCCGTCGATGGTCATGCTTCCCACGTTCATGCCTCCTCGATGATCGCCTCGAAGGCGCAGCTGGTGACGCAGGCGCCGCATTTGATGCAGCTGGCCCCGTCGATGGTGTAGGGTTTCTTCACCTGGCCGCTGATGGCATGCGCCGGGCAGACCCGGGCACACTTGCCGCAGCCGCGGCACCTGTCGGCGTCGATGCGGATGCGCTTCAGGGCCTGGCAGACGCCGGCCGGGCAGCGGTGCTCGCGCACATGGCTGAGGTATTCGCCGCGGAAGTGGCGCAGGGTGCTGACGACCGGTCCGGCCGCGGTCTTGCCGAGGCCGCAGAGTGCCGTCGCGCTGATCGTCTCGGCCAGGGACTCGAGCAGGTCGAGGTCAGCCTCGGTTCCGCTGCCGGCGACGATCTTCTCAAGCAGCTCGAGCATGCGGCGGGTGCCTTCGCGGCAGGGCACGCACTTGCCGCAGGACTCCTTCTGGGTGAAGTCCATGAAGAAGCGGGCGATCTCGACCATGCAGGTCTGGTCGTCCATGACGACCATGCCGCCGGAGCCGATCATGGCGCCGGCCTTCTTCAGCGAATCGAAGTCGAGCGGCAGATCAAGTATCTCGCGGGTCAGGCAGCCGCCGGAGGGCCCTCCGATCTGCACGGCCTTAAAGTCGCGGCCGCCGCGCACGCCGCCGCCGATGTCGAAGATGACCTCGCGCAGGGTCGTGCCCATCGGCACCTCGATCAGGCCGGTATTCATGACGCTGCCGGTGAGGGCGAATGCCTTGGTGCCGGGGCTGTTGGCCGGGCCTATGGCCTTGTACCAGTCGGCGCCGTTCTCAATGATCAGCGGCACATTGGCGAAGGTCTCGACATTGTTGAGCACGGTCGGGCATTCGAAGAGGCCCTTCTCGACTGTTCGCGGGGGCTTGACGCGCGGCATGCCGCGTTCGCCCTCAATCGAGGCGGTAAGGGCCGAGCCCTCGCCGCAGACAAAGGCGCCGGCGCCCTGGTTGACATGGAGGTGGAACGCGAAGCCGGAGCCCAGGATGTCGCTGCCGAGCAGGCCGAACGCACTGGCCTGCTCGATGGCGTGGACCAGGCGGCTAACCGCGAGCGGGTACTCGGCACGGACATAGATGTAGCCCTCGTGGGCGTCGACGGCCCGCGCAGCAATGACCATGCCCTCGATCATCAGGTGCGGGTTGCCTTCCATGATGCTGCGGTCCATGAAGGCGCCGGGATCGCCTTCGTCGCCGTTGCAGACGACATAGCGCACCGGGTTCTCCTGACGGCTGACCTGCATCCACTTGCGGCCGGCCGGATAGCCGCCGCCGCCGCGTCCGCGCAGGTTCGACTCGAGGATGCTCCGGCAGATCCCGTCCGGCGTCATCTTGAAGAGCGCCTGGCTGAGTGCCTGGTAGCCGCCCTGGGCGATGTATTCCTCAATCGCGTCGGCGTCAACGTGGCCACAGCCCTTGAGAACCAGGCGGGTCTGGCGGCGGTAGAAGGGAATCTCGTCCTGGACCGGGAAGGCCCGGCCGTCGATGCGGTAAAGCAGGCGCTCAACCGGGCGGCCGGCGACCAGCGTCTCCGCCACGATCTCGGCGGCGTCTTCCGGCTTGACCTTGATGTAGAGCCAGCCCTGCGGCTCGATGCGGACCAGCGGGCCCAGCTCGCAGAAGCCATGGCAGCCGCTCTTCTTGAGGCCAACCGGAGCAACTGCATCCTCAGAAGTGTCCGCAACC